>JACPTH010000516.1 GCA_016192885.1 bacterium
GGGTTGTAATAAACACAGGTGACGTAACCATTGATAACAACGATATTTTTGGAGAAGCCGTAAATGTTACCGCAAGGATGGAAGGGCTTCACTGTTTTCCAGGGGGAACAATTGGTATCAGTGAATCCACATACCTGTTAATGAATCGAAATGAAATAATCGCTGATTTAATCGGCCCTCAGCAATTAAAGGGGATTCCCATTCCAATCAATGTATTTCACGTTCCCCTTGAAAAACAGAAATTAAACGCGATTCCAACGAGATTACTTGACCTGGTGGAAATGGTTGTACAAACTCAACAAAGCGAATCAATCGACTTCGACAAGGAAATCAATTCATTTTTGGAGAAAAACAAAATAGAAGGAGTTCAGACTGTTCAAAAGCCTGAGACTCCCAAACAAGCTATGAGCGAGCCTTCCAAGAATGAATTGGAAAGTTTCCTTAAATCACCCCAACCTCCGATTCCAATTCGATTTAAATCATTTGTTCTTGACCTGTTGATCGTTATTCTTTTCTCCGTAATTTTAAAAGCAAATGGAGGGTTATTTTTGGTATTATATTGTTCACTTATGTGGTGGGCTCTGGGCGCTTCGGTTGGCCAAAAAGTTTTTAAAATGTCGGTAATTACTTCTGATGGGAGGCATCCGAGTTTTTTCCATGCCCTTGTTCGAGGAATGTTCTTTCTTCTAACTCCAATTTTCTTCTTCTTGGTTTTTTTGGGGAAAGGGCGAACATTTCATGATTTGGTGACCAATACCAGCGTGGTTTTTACGCCAACTTTAAATCCAAAAGAGGGAATAAGCCCGGATCAAAGTCTTGCGGATTCGTCCTTAGCAGTCCGTTTTAAATCCTTTTTGATCGATTTTCTAATCGTTTTCTTGTTTTATGCGGTTTTTCATGCCAAGGGAATTTTACTGGCCGTTTTGTATTTCTCCGGATTATGGTACTTTCGAAAGGCGACTTTGGGGCAGATGATTTTTAATCTTGAAATTGTTAATATGTCCGGGAAGAATTTGACCTTTATTCAAGTTTTTCTTCGAAGTCTACTAGTGATAGTTTCTCCGATCTTTTTTTTCTTGGTTTTTTTGGGTGAAAGACGGCTTGTCCAAGATTTGATTTCCAATACCAGAGTTGTTTCCAGGAGTTAGAACGTAAGCGATAGCTTCGAAGGTTCCCCATGGCGAATGAAAAACCTCTTCAAAATCAAAACAAATCTAAAACCTCTAAGAACATTGAGCGGTCGATTGACGAATTAATTGGATTAGCCAAAGGTTTAATCGCCGACGGTATTCTTAATGAGGAAGAAGTGCTTTTTTTGGTTCAGTGGATGAACTCAAATGAGCATTGCCGAGGAACTTGGCCTGCTAACAAACTATTTAAAAGGCTCGATCATATGCTGATAGACTCGGATGTTGATGAATCAGAGCGGAAAGAGCTGTTAGTTTTTTTGCGGGATATTTCCGAGAACTCCCCGGAATGTAGTAAATTGGTACACCCGATTCCTTTCGAGGAATCCCAACCCCAAATTATTTTTTTTAATCGATATTTTTGTCTTCTAGGAAGATTCGCGTTTGGCCCAAAGAAGCTTCTTGAAGCGGAAATTGAAAGACGAAGCGGAAAAGTATCGGATGAAGTTTACATGAACACGAATTATTTGATAATAGGGTTCCTTGGAAATACTGATTGGCGTGAATTGCCTGAAGGGAAAATGATAAAGAAAGCCCTTGAGAACAGAAACCTTCGGATTCCTATCGGAAGCCCCATTTCGATAGTTCCTGAAGATCACCTTCTCGAGGCTTTGGAGAATTCGTCCTGATAGGAATTAAGAATTCGGAGGATAATCGAAAGTTGACTAAATTCAATTTAACCAATGATCCCTTCGCCGGTGAAAACCGGAAGGAAACGGGTGAACGCGGGCTTTCAACTCGCCCGCGCGGGGTGAAAGAGATTATTGTGGCGGGACTAACCGTTCTTTCAATGAATAATTTCAATTCTCCTCCGCTAATTGGGGAGGAAACCATGAGGGAATCGGATAATGTAATCGTCGCGAAAAATACGTTCAAAGACGTTAAGGTTGAGCTAGAAGAAATCCTTGACACTCTTGATGAAGCCGAGCAGATTGCGAGCAAGAAAAAGGGAATGTACCCCTTCGATGAAAAGGGCAGGAAAAAACTGCTTAATGGTTTGAAAAAAGCTCAAAACCATTGTAATTCTTTCGTTAAGAACAACACTGTTGGTCGCGAGGAAGGCGAAGGCGTTTTAAGCCACATTAGAAATTTGCAGACCGCGGTTTTGGAGTTTCGAACGATTGAAATGAAAGATGCCACCTGCTATATGGTTGGGCCAATGTTTCTCGATTCTTCTCCAATTTCAGGGGTGGCGAGAATTCGGGCAAGGATTTCACTCCTAAATAAACTCCCCCCCGGGAAAATTTCCCCCGAGGTTGCGAGGAAAGCTATTTCCGCGATGGAGATGGATATCGAAAGGCTATCCAAATCGGACGATTCCAAAATGAAAGAACTTGTACAAAATGCGAAAACCAGCATTGACAACCTAAAAA
>JACPTH010000518.1 GCA_016192885.1 bacterium
ATTTCTCCCACTAAGATTACATTCGGATCTTCTCGTAAAGCCGATCTTAAAGCGTTTGAAAAACTCAAGGTATGGGCGCCTAACTCCCTTTGGTTAATGCTGCACCTTTTATGCATATGGACAAATTCGATCGGATCCTCGATGGTGAGGATGTGCTCATATCGAGTTCTATTGATGGCGTCAACCATTCCAGCCATGGTCGTCGATTTTCCCGATCCGGTCGGGCCCGTCACCAAAATGAGTCCGTTGCGATTCTCCGCAATTCCCTCAAAAATGTGACGGTCTAGTTCTAATTCTTCAAAAGTCGGAATTTGAGTGGGGATAATTCGGAAGACGCCGCTCATTCCCTGCCGTTGTTTAAATAGGTTTACCCTGAATCTGCCAACATGTTTGACTTCATAGGAAAAATCTATCTCCCACTTATCCTTGAATTTGTTTGTTTGTTCTTCATTTAATGTTTGGCTCAATAATTGGGAGCTTTTTTCCTCGCTTATAGGAGGAAGGTTTAATCGGACTAACTCTCCATGGATTCGAATCATCGGTGGGAGCCCGACATTAATATGTAGGTCCGAGCCGTGTTGTTCACGAACCTGAAGAAGCAGATCTTGAATGTCCCGATAATCGGTTAACTCAACAGCGGAAACGGTTTCTTCTTCAAGGTTTTCCGGGTCGAAATCATCCAAAACCACTTTTTCCCTGGAAAGTAAGGTTTCCAACTGCTCGGATTTTAATTGGTGTAGGTCGCGGGTAAACCTTTCTAATTGTTGCGGGTCAAGAGTTACCACCATTTCTAAAACGCTGGGGAGAGCCAAATACTTTAGTTTTTTTAGAGTTTTTTCGCTCCAAAATGAAAGAGTCTTGTCCTTGTCGAAAAGGTAAATTAAAAGGGGTTTAATTACCCTTTTGCGTTCCATGGATGAAAGACCGTCTACTATTGAATTCCGCACGGAAAGGGCGGGGTCGCGAAAGTTAAGAATCAGCAATTCTACGATGTATTCGATGTTCAACCGACAAATTGCCGAAATTGCGTATGTCTTTGCGGTTGGGTCAGGGTGGTGATCGATAATGTTTAAAAGACTTCTAACGGCGTTTGTATCTCCGCTTTCACCCAAAGTTTTGGTTACCCAGTAAAGAGTATCTAGGTCTTTGTCGTTTAGGGAGTTGATTAAATAATCCGTTACGCGAGGCCCAAGGCGCGAGAGGAGATCGCTGGCGTGACTTCGGATTACCCAAACCGGGTCGTGAAATGCTTGAATGAGAGTTTTTATTCCCTCAACGTCGGGAGACTGTCCCAATGCGGTTAACGCATAGAAACGCTCATCCGGATTTGGGCTTTCCAAAAGGGATTTCATGCTTCCGCGGCTTTTACTTCCAAGGATTTTCCCGCTAATTTTTAAAAGGTCATTTTTTAAGTCGGGCCCCGCGGTTTTAACAAGCGGCCAGATTTCCTTGATCGCAGTTTCACCTTTCTTTGAAAGTACTTTGCCGGCCTGATATCTTAAAACCGGGGAAGGCTCGGAAAGGGTTTTTATTAGAATCGGAGCCGGATCAGGTTCCTGGATGAATTCAAGCGCGGCGACGGCATAACTTCTAACTGAAAGGTCGGGAGACGCTAAAAATTTCTTTATATAATCGATTCCGCGAGGGCCGCTAATCTCCATCAGGAGTTTTAACGCCCAATATTTTTGATTGATGTTTCCTGTGGAAAACACCGAGCCGATTGATGGAACCACGGTTTCACCTCGGTCCCGAAGAAGCTTGTTAATATGCCTCCGAAATGTCCAGCTCGAATCTCCCAAGTGCCTTATTAAGGTAGGGACCACCTCCGCTTCTTGACTTTTGTTGACGAGATCAGCCACGAGAATTTTTATCCCATCTTTCTCTTGTTTGTCTAAAATGGAAGAAAGGGTTTCGAAAGTTAACTTTCCCATGTTCCCGAGCAACTCAATGGACCAGTAACGAATTGATTCCTGAGGATGGTTAAGAAGGGTTAAAAGAAGATCAGAAATTTTTGAACCGTGTTTTCCAAGAATCTCCGCTGATTTTTTTTGGACTCCGTGAGTTGAATGGGCAAGACCTTTGTATGCTAGAATCAACAAGAATCGTTCGTCGTCTATTTCCTTGCATGATTCCAGCGCTTGTTCAGCATCAAACGCGCTATTCCCTTGGAGTTTTTCAGTTAATTGAGCAAGCCTTTCGGGTAAATCAAGGCCCATGATTTTTCCTTTCGACGTTCTTTACTCCAATTTAACGGAAACAAAAGAACACATGCAAGAAAAAAATCCATCGATTCACTCATTGAAACCATGAACCGGATTTGATATTATTTATTCCGGCTTTTTTGATGGAAGAAAGTAATGAATTTGATTTTTTTGAACCCGAATGTTTTTTTATTAACATGCTTAATTTTTATCCATTCGTTGTTTTTCCCAAATACCACGGTAGATTTTCCAAAGTCTTTTTCGATTTCTCAATTCAAGGAGAACTTTAATTCGCAAAAGGTTTTTTTTCGATTAATTTTGCTGGTGTCCCCGACTTGAGTTACCTGCCTTGAAGGTGCCCGTGCGGTGCAAAAAAACATTCTAAGCAAATTTCCATCTAAATTGTTGAAAATTGATGTGGTTTGGCAACCGGTTCTTTTTACTGATAACCTTTTTTTTGCGTGGGTTGGCCAAAGGGTTTTTTCCGATGAAAGATTGACTCATTATTGGGATTATGATGGCTCGATAGGAAAGGCTTTTAAAGATGAGGGCTCACAAACATGTAAAACTCCCTTAATGTGGGACGCTTACTATTTGTTCCCTCCTGAATCCTCTTGGAAACAATTTCCCAATTACTTGCTTGGGTCCGGGAGAACTATAATTAGAACATGGAAATTCCTTTATGAAGAACTTTTCCGCGCATTGGAAAACTTGGGTCATCATTTGGAAAACTCTTTGGATACTGGCTAAAAATGAAGAAAATAACAGTTGTTTCAACTTTTCTTTTTTTTGCCGCTTTTGCCACGTTTAATTTTGGTTGCAAACTGTTGGTTGATAAAAGGCTTGGATTTTCAGACCCGGGTTCCATTTCCAAGAATTATTCTAAAGTTCAAATTTTGGCTGAAGGCTTGGTAAGTCCCTGGAATGTAGCAGTTGATGAATCAAAAATTTATTGTATCGATTCGGTTGACGGAAGCGTAAAGTCTTTTGATAAAAATCTTGGCGGGGAACCTGCTGTTTTGTTTCCTCCCGATGGAAAGCCAGGATGGGATATTGTACAAGATGCAAAAAATCTTTATTTTTCAAAGGATAAGTCAGAAATTCTTAAAGTTCAAAAGGTTGGTGGCCTGGGAAACTTGCTTGCGGGGCCAAGTTATTCGGTAAAGGGGCTGTCTCTTTCCCCTGACGGTGAAGAACTTTTTTTTGCTAGTTTTAGCCCAATCGACAAAATCCAAAAGATCGCGATATCAGGCAAAGGCCCGACAATTCTACTTAATTACCAAAATTCACCCTTGTATCTTTCCACATATTCCGATACACTTTATTGGACTCAAGGTTCTGGTTTAAACGGGTCTGTTAGGTCGTTAGGGTTTTTAGATAAAACCCCCAATATTGTTTTTGAAGATGCCGACTCTCCAACCGCGATTTGTACCCCCGGAAGCGGGCGGGGAGCGGGTTCAGTTTTTTGGCTGGAAACCGGTTCATCCAAAAAACTGAAGCAACGTACCCCTTCGGGAGGTGCCATTATTCTTTCTGGTAGTATTGGAAGCGGGAATGAAAAAGGGTTAGCCGTGGATGAGGAATTTGCGTACTTTAATTACGGGAATAGTATTGCAAAAGTTCCTATAAATGGAGGAGAAATAAGCGTCCTTGCCGATTTAGCCTCCGCGCAATTTCCACGCGGGTTGGCAATTGATGAATCCTACGTTTTTTGGGCATCGGAGGGGTTAAAGCCTGGAAATGGCTCGTTGAGAAGGGTCCCAAAATAGAAGAAAATTTGGGATTTTGATACCCTGGAAGGCGATTTAAAATTAAGCGGAGTAAAACATGGTTTCAATCTTTGAAGCATGCGAAAGAGGAATTCTCGAATACGTTCGGGAATCGGTAAAAAAGGGCGCCAGGATAAACTCCAAGAGTTCCCAGGGAGAAGCGCCTCTTCATATGATAGCCCGGAAGGGAATTTTTGAAATTGCGGAGTTTCTCCTTAACAACGGAGCTGACGTGAGAATTCGCGATTCAGGCGGAAACACCCCGCTACACATTGCCGCTCAATGCGGAAAGTTAGATATCGTAAAGTTGTTTTTAGCTCGCGGTTGTGAACCTAACATTTGCAACCAAACCGGTTTGACGCCCATCTATAATGCGGCTTTAAACGGCTTTTATGAAATCGCGGATCAATTGTTCCCAGGGAAAAAAATGATAGAAGCAAGGATAAAAGACGGCCAAACTTTGGTTCACCGAGCAGCTTTTTTGGGCCACGAACCGGTGCTTCGATTTTTTGCGGAAAAAGGCGTGGATTTCAATTTGAAAATCATCGATCCTCTCGCAAAGATTTCCGAGCCGAGCGCAATTACCCCCTTGCATTTAGCTTCCGGATGCGGCCAATGCGGGGCAATAGAAACTTTGTGTAAAAACAACGCGATAGTTGATGCTCAGGATAGGTTAAAGCGTACGCCTCTTCATTGGGCTGCAGGTTTCGGAAAAGACGAAGCTGCAGAGAAGTTGTTAAGCTTTGGCGCTAAGGTCAATTCTGTAGAATGCCTTGGGTTTACCCCCCTTCATTATGGGTCCGGAGTTAACTACAGTCCTCCCCGGTTTCAAAAGGCTAACGTTCAGACCATCGGTTCAATAGCCAACAAATTTTTGGTAATTCAGTTTCAGGATATTTGGGATTTGCCTCCGGAATCTCGACCAAGCGCGAGTGTTACGACCGACATTATTGGAAAGCTTGTTTCAAACGGAGCCGATGTTAACGCGAAAAGTGAAAATGGATTGACTCCCTTGCATTGCGCAGGCGATACGGGGAATATTGAAGGCGTTAGGTCCCTTTTAAAATTGGGCGCAAAAATCGATGCTCAAGATAACGATGGGGACACCCCTCTCCATTTGGCGATTCAAGGGGGAAGAAAAGAATTGGTTGAATTTCTATTATCCTCCGGATCGTCCAGGGATATCAGAAACCTTCAAGGGAGAACCCCTCAAGAAGAAGCCCATTTTTCATTTCAAATTGAGATTTGGAATTTATTTAGGAAATTTCAGTAAAGACTAGCTGTATCTACAATTTCCCCTACAAAATGCTTTCAAAACTTTCGATAAAGATAATTTTTTGCGTCACCCTTATTTTGTTCCTTCATGGGGCCTTGTTGGTTTGGTATGTCGTTAGATCGGAAAAGGCGATATTTCTAAAATTGGCTTATTCAAAAGCTGAAGACCTAAATAGAAGGACGTACAACTCATTAATAAGTAGGATGGCAAGGGGGATTAAAAGTGAAAATGATATTCGTAACTGGTTAGATGAAATTCGGTTGGTTGAAGGAGTAGGGGATGTCCTGGAGTTAAGACTAATTCATTTGACCGATTTCAAAAAAACTTTAATTGGCGGAGAAATGTCTGGGAAACCCAGTGTTAGCGAGGGTGGGTATCAAAGTGAATTGGAGAAAAAGGTTTTATCCGATGAGAATCATGAATTCCGAGGAGAAGTCGAGATTGATCTCCAAGGAAAAAAACATAGAGCTATTAAGTTTATCTCCCCAATTAAAGCGGAAATGCGATGTCTTTCCTGTCACCATATAAGGAAAGACGGGGTAATTGCGGCATTTTCCTCAATTATTTCCTTGGAGGAAATTTACGTTGCTCTCCAAGAAAGGAAACTTGAAAATACGTTGTTGTTTAGCCTTGCATCAATCTTTTCTTTAACCTTGCTTTATTTTTTCCTCCGCAAGATTGTGGTTACGCCTTTGCAGGATATTTCCAAGGCATCCCAATTCGTCGCAAAAGAAGGGGAGCTTTCATTTAAAGTAGAGACCAAATCCATGGATGAGATAGGGGAGCTTGCGGATTCGTTTAACAAAATGGTGGAGAATTTATCAAAAACACTTGTTTCCAAGAGCTTTGTTGAAAACATCATAACTTTTATTCCTGATGCTCTAATTGTAGTGAATCCTGATGCTACTATTAGGGTAGTAAACCACGTAACGGAAAAGTTGTTAGGCTATCAAGAAAACGAATTGGTTGGCAAACCAATCAGTATCATTTTTTTTGAAAAAGAAACTCTTTTCCATGAAACAATAACTAATCACCAAGCTGAAGAAGCTGATTTCATTAGGAATTCAGATTTGACATTCATAACCAAGTCAAATGAGAAAGTTCCCGTCAGCTTCAACAGTTCCGTAATGCGCGATAACGACGGAAAGAATTTATGCGTAATTGGGGTGGCCAAGGATATTCGCGAGATAAAACGCCTAATGCAAAGAGAGATGGATTTTGCTTCCGCCGCCGCTGAGAAGCAGAAACGCCAAGAATTAGACGCTCTTAATCAGCAGTTAATGGCAAGTGAACTGAAGCTTAGAGCTATCAACCAAAGCTTGGAAGAGCGTGTAAATGAACGCACCCAAGAGTTGATAAAAGTTAACTCGGATTTAAGAAACACCCAGGACCAAATCATTCAGCAAGAACGCCTTAAAGCCCTTGGTACTATGGCAAGCGGTATTGCTCATGATTTTAATAATGCGTTGTCGCCGATCTTAGGTTTCACCGAGATGCTTCTCTTTTCGCCGGATATTTTAAATGAAAGGGAAACCGCCATCATGTATTTGAAAGCCATCAAAACTGCCGGCGACGATGCGGCCCACATTGTCCAAAGATTAAGGGAACTCTATCGCCATCGCGAAAAAACGGACCTTTTGGCAAAAATAAATCTAGGGCAATTGATTCCCCAAGTTGGAGTTTTAACACAGCCAAGGTGGAAAGACCAAACGCAAGCATTGGGTTTGCAAATCCAATTGAGCATCGATGTGGAGGAGCCTTCTGAAATTATCGGG
>JACPTH010000519.1 GCA_016192885.1 bacterium
CATGCAAATTTTCTCACCCCAAATGCATGGGACGATAGAAACTCTTAAATCAACTTTTCGCTCCTGGATTGTCATTTTTATGCGACCGTCTTGTGGAAGCCTGGTTTCCGCGATGTCTAAATTTGACATGATTTTTACGCGGCTAACGATGGCGGCGTGGGCCGCCCTTGGGGGTTTCATAAAAAGTTTTAGCATTCCGTCTTTTCTAAAACGAACCCGCAACTCGGTTTCAAAAGGTTCAACGTGAATATCCGAAGTTCCGGTATGGGCGGCCTGGGTAATGCATAAATTAACCAATTTGATTATTGGGGCGGCGTTTTCGTCTAATTCACCGAAAAGCTCGGCTTCGGCGCCTTCCGCAACATCACCTCCCACTTGGTTACCCAATGCATCTACGCTTTCCCCGTAAAGTTTGTCTAGGGAAGCCATGATGGATAACTCCGAACTTACCACGGGAGACAATTTAAGCCCGCTCATCATTTCAATATGGTCGATCGTAATGATATCCGTGGGGTCGGTCATGGCGACTACAATTTTGCCTTCTTCTTTCTTTACCGGGCAAAGAATGTGTTCGTAACATAACTTTTTAGGCAAAAGAGTTGCCAGAACAGGATCGACCAGACTTTCTTCAAGATCAATATATGGAATTTCGAATTGCTTTGAAAGAGCGATTGAGAGCTGCTTGTTGGTTAACAACGCTTTTTTTACAAGAAAAGCTCCAAGGCGGATTTTTTCTTTTTTGGAATTCTCTATAGCCTCTTTCAAACTTTCTTCCGTAACATATTTGCTTTCAACTAAGATATCCCCAAGGCGCTTTCGTGGGCCTTTTTTTACGGGGCCGGCGTGTTTTTTGACTTCGGTTAATTGTTTAATTTTCTTTTCGAGCTGAACCCAAAGAACTTTTCCGGGTTTCATCGCGAGAGTATTGGATTGGCCCAAGGTTTTCAAAGTTTCAATTTTAGAAGGAGAGACCATCCCTACAACCAATTCTTGCCCGTTTAGCTTTACGGCAATTACCTGATGTTCAACCATTACCTGAGGTTTAAAAAGTTTTATTACATCATTTGGAATTTGAGTCGATTCAAGGTCGATGAAAGGGATATTTAGAATTGTTGCCTCAACATCGGCTAAAATTGGCGGAGTAACTTGGGAAAGAAGCGCGATGGTCAAAAGAGTATCAGCGGGATTAGGTTTCTCGGCCCGAATTTTCTCCCATTCTTCTTTGGAAACAATCTTTTTTCCGCGGAGCACAACTGAAAGCTTCTGAAGATTCTCAGGACTAATCGGAAAACTGGGGAAATTTTCTTTAAAAACTGCCTCTTCCACTTATAATTAATTCCCTTGAGAAATGAAGATATGGTTTCCTATTGTAAAGTAAAACTATTCTGAAAACAAATGGTTCTTATGGGTGGTTGGCGAGGAATTCCTCGGCAATCATGGCAAATTGGGGTCTCAACCCAAGAGAAACCGCGGTTTGAAAATGTTGTTTGGCTTTTTTTGGGGCTTTCCCTCGAAGGAGCATTCCAAGTTGATAATGCGCATCTGAAAATCTGGGGTTTAACTCAATCGCTTTTTTCAGATCTCTTTCGGCATTTGCCGGCTTGCCAATGCGCATCTTCGCTAGCGCGGACCAGTAAAATGCGTCAGGATAAGTCATGTTTATTGAAATTGCCTTCTCAAAATGCCTTCGTGCGGCATCCCAGGCCCCTTGTTCAAAATATGATTTTCCGATGTTAATGTGAGAGGAAGCAAAGTCAAGATCTAAAACAGCAATTTTTTTTATCTCTTCCAAGGCTTCATCTTGATAGCCCTCTCTTAGGAAAGATTCAAAAGCTTTAAATTCCGGGGTTTGATTCCTCTTTTTCCGAACGACCATTTCTCTAAAGGAGGAGATTGATTTTTCGGGGAACCCTAACAACTCATGGATGGTTCCAAGGTAAAAGTAAGCCGGAATTAAATCCGGATTTCCGGATATTACTCCCTCCAAAATCTCGCGAGATTCGTGCATGACCCCTCGGAACATTAGATTCTTTCCCAAAGCCAAACCAATATCCAAGTAAGTCGGGTGTGCTTGAAATTCATTTCTAAGCCTTAGAATCTCGACATCTAACTCTTTTTGAATTCGACTGATTTTAACCAAATTTCGTTGGGCGGGAGGCCAATCATGGTGATCCCGGAGAATTCTTTCAAAAATTGAGCACGCCCGATCAAGTTGGTAGGTTTGCATTTCTAAAATGCCTAAATTATTGAGGATTCTTCGATCGTTTGGCGCAAATTGAATGGCTTTTTGATACACATTTTTCGCTTCTTTAAAATGGTTTTTCGCCAGAAAAATGTTCCCTAAATTATTCAAAATTTCAGGGTCATCCGGGAAAAGGTTTTTTGCTCTAATAAGGGCGGATTCAGCTTCATTAAACCTTCCCAGTTTTTTGTAAACCGCTGCGGATAGAAGCAAAAGAGGCTTGGAATCAGGGACGATAGCTTCCGCATTTCGAATTTTTTGAAGCGCTTCTTGGGGCTTCCCCATTTTTAAAAGCAGTTCTATTTCGTGAGCTAACTGAGGAACCTCGTTGATTTGTAGGAAATTAGCCAACTCATGGATTTCGGGCTCAAAAGCCGTTTCCATAAAAGCGACAATTTGTCCGGAAACTTCTTCGTTCTTCTTTTCGGCCGCAAGCAGAAGGTGGCCTATGTTAGGAAAATCCGGATCAAGTCTTTTTACGGCGCGAAATTCAAGTAATGAC
>JACPTH010000520.1 GCA_016192885.1 bacterium
AATCAAAAATCAAAAATTCCCCCGAGTTATTGAGCAGATACCACAAGTTTTAATTTTGGGAAAGAAGCTCTTTAACTTTATCTTCAAAAAGTTTCGTATCGCTCATCCGAAAACCCGCATGAATAAAAACGACCTTTCCCTTCTTATCAATTATCACTGAGCTTGGGGTAAAGGTGAAACCATATTTTTCAGGGACCGAAAAAATTGGGTCAAGGAGAACCGGATAGTTGATGTTGTTATGTGCCGCCCAGGAAACCAACATTGGTTTTCCAAGGAGATCCACCCCTACGGCTATTATTTCTATCCCTGAGTAATTTTCTTTCAAAGCTTTCAAGGCTTTGGCTTCTTGAAGACAAGAATAACAGGCACTTTGAATAAAAAACAAAACGATCGGTTTTCCAAGGTAATCTTTTAAACTCTCCATCTTGTCATTGGCAAGGTTGGGAAGGGTGAAATCAGGAGCGGAATCACCAAGTTTAAGTTCCACGTCAGTATCGACAGCTTTATTCTCACCGCCAATATTGACCATGCTGCTGGAAGGTAAATTGGTATTTGCCGCAAAAACTTCAAATGGAGCAAGAACGAAAGACAGGATTAACAAACCGGCCCCTAGACTCATTTTCATTTTCATCACTGGAGTAGACTCCTGAATTTTAAAGTAATTGGAGTCTACCATAACATGTTCCAAGGGTCAATTAATGAAAGATAAAAGCGAGTTTTTTTAAGTTGCCCTTTCTCCAAGTCGAATTTCATTGTGACGTAACACAACTATCTCCAAAAAGTTCGATTTTTTTTCAAATTTTCAAAGTTAACCTCAACAACAATCGGAGCGTCAATGGGAATTGGAGTTCCTTGACCGAACGTGGCGAAATCCCAGATGCACCAAAGATAAATTGCCGCGCCAATAATCAGGAAAAATATTCCCGGAATTTCCAAAAAGCCCCCTCTTGGAAGTTCCTTTGCGAGATGAAGCGGGATAAAAACCGCCACCACCCCCGGAAAGGCGATGGTAAACAAAACATTTTTTAAAAACAACTTCAATATTGAAATCCCCATTAAAAATTTCTTTGCATACTTAAACCGCCTTACTCAGTGCTTTTAGCTGACAGCTGATAGCTGAGGCTGAACGCTTACCTATAATTAAACTCACCTTCGACTGACATGATACCAAAAAATCATTTCCTTCAAATATGGCTGACATCCGATTCTAGCTACTCCAACCTCTTCATGCCAGTGAAAACGGGCATCCAGGTTATTTCTGGATTCCCGGTTGCGCGCGAAGCCCGAAAAAGCAATCTCAAAGCTATCGCGATTTTTGGTGAAACCACTAGAGTTGAAGCGAAAAGGAGAGATGTGTTACGATAAGAAAAAACGTTGTTTCTAATTTTTCTTAAATTACTCTTGGCGAGCAAAATGATATGGGAAATCCTTCTTGGAAATTAAATGAAGACGCACAAGAGAAGGTCAAACAACGAACAAAAACTCCTTCTCTTTATAAGGTGTTTCTTTTAAACGATGATTACACAACCATGGAGTTTGTCGTGGATGTCTTGCAAGAAATTTTCCACAAACCGTTCATGGAGGCTAACGAAATTATGCTTCATGTCCACAAGAATGGAAAGGGACTTGCCGGAATTTATACTCGTGAAATTGCCGAAACCAAAGTTACCGCGGTCCATTTTCGAGCGCGGGAAAGCGGGTTTCCTTTGAAGTGCTCAATGGAGAAAGAATGATTAAGAAAGAACTTGAAGTAACAATCAATTCCATTTTTCATGATGCGAAAGTGCGAAGACATGAATATCTTACGGTTGAACATCTCCTGTACGCCATCCTTCACGATACCTTTGGAAAGGAAATACTCACTAATTGTAACGGTGATTTTTCTCGACTTAAATCTTCAATCGAAAAGTTCTTCGACGAAAAGGTTCCCAAACTTCCCCAATCCAAGCATGGTGACCCAATATTAACCGTTGGCTTCCAAAGAATTATCCAACGCGCCATGCTTCAAGTTCAAGCTTCGGGTAAAATCGAAGTGGATGCTGGCGATCTTCTTGCGGCCCTTTATTTTGAAGAGGATTCATTTGCGGTTCACTTTCTTGAAATTGAAGAAATATCACGCATGGATATATTAAACTATGTTTCTCACGGAACTTCAAAAATTTTTGATGCCCCATGCGATTTTAACGAAAATGTTGAAAATGAACCTTCCGACGAGTTAAAGAAAGAAGCAATTCAAAACCCTCTTTCCCTTTTTACAATTTGCCTAAATGACAAAGCTCAAAGGGGGGAAATTGATCCGTTAATTGGCCGGAACACCGAACTTCAACGAACCATTCTGACCTTGATAAAGAGGAAGAAGAATAACGTTGTTTTTGTCGGTGAACCTGGAGTGGGTAAAACAGCTCTGGTTGAGGGGCTGGCTTTAAAAATCCATCAAGGAGCGGTTCCGGAAGTCCTAAAAGATACTCGCATTTTTATGCTTGATATGGGTTCCATTCTAGCGGGTACAAAATATAGGGGAGATTTTGAGTCCCGATTAAAAGCTACAATGAAGAGTCTTCAAAAAATTCCGAAAGTCGTTCTTTTCATTGATGAAATTCACACTTTAGTCGGAGCCGGTTCCACCAGCGGTGGCGCAATGGATGCCGCAAACATTTTGAAACCTCTTTTGAATTCAGGAACTTTTCGATGCATTGGGGCGACAACTCATGAAGAATACAAAAACTTTTTTCAGAAAGATCGGGCTCTTTCTAGGAGGTTTCAGAAAATTGACCTTCAAGAACCTAGCACCAAGGAAGCAATTCGCATTTTGAAGGGTTTGAAAGCATCCTATGAAGAATTTCATGGAGTAAAGTTTACCTCAAAAGCCATTAAGGCGGCTGTGGAGTTAGCCTCAAAATTCGTTAACGAAAAGTTCTTGCCGGATAAAGCAATTGATTTAATCGACGAGGCTGGAGCCAAAATAAGACTCAAGCGATCCCACGAAAGACCAAAATTCATCGGCGTTCGGGAAATTGAAAGAACGGTTGCGAAAATCGCCAACATTCCATCAAGATGTCTCTCAAAATCCGATCTCGAAGGACTTTCAAATCTTGAGATAGAACTTAAAGCCGTGGTTTTTGGGCAGGATGATTCAATTCACTCATTAGTAAAAGCCGTTAAAACGGCCAGGGCCGGATTAGTTCCGGCTCAAAAGCCGATAGGATCCTATTTGTTTATCGGGCCAACCGGGGTCGGAAAAACAGAGATAGCCAAGCAACTAGCGGCCGTCCTGAATGTTAAGTTTGCGCGCTTTGACATGAGCGAATATATGGAAAAACATTCAGTCTCTCGGTTAATCGGAGCTCCTCCTGGGTACATCGGTTTTGACCAAGGGGGCTTGTTAACTGATGTCATTAGAAAATTTCCATACTGCGTTCTTCTTCTCGATGAAATTGAGAAAGCCCATCCCGACATTTTCAGCGTTTTGCTTCAAGTGATGGACGGAGCCTCACTAACCGACAACAGCGGCAGGAAAGCCGATTTCCGAAACGTAATATTAATTATGACTTCAAATGCGGGCGCGATTGAAATGGACAAAGGTTACATCGGGTTTGGGGAACGCCTTTCCGGGACATTCGAAAAAGGAATGGATGCCGTAAAGAAGCTTTTCAATCCGGAGTTTAGAAATCGCCTTGATGCTATCATCCCATTTAATCCTCTATCCCCAGCGATTATGCTTAAAGTGGTTGATAAGTTTTTGCTGGAACTTGAGAAAATTTTGGCGCAAAAACACATTCGGTTAATTTTTTCAGAGGAAGCTAAATTCTGGCTCTCGGAAAAAGGTTTTGACCCTCGTCAAGGCGCTCGACCCCTTTCTAGAGTTATTCAACGGAAAATAAAGGAACCCCTTGCCGAGGAAATTCTTTTTGGAAAATTACGAAATGGCGGAGAAGTCCAAATCTCAATAGATAAGAGTGAATTGAATTTTTCCTTTTCACACTTAAAGAATCTCGAAACCACTTTTTCTAGAAAAAGTTAGGTACATGCCTCTTCTCAAGTTTTTTTTCCTTCTTTCGGGATTTCTTTTGTTAGCTTTGCTTGGAGCGTGTTGGGCACTTTGGAATTCAGGCGTTACCAGAGATGATCTTTTATTATTGAATTGCCTTTCTACTTATAATGCCCTTTTATTTTGTTTTTTTGTTTTAGGCATTTATTGCTCTGATGCGCTTCGTTATCGGGTTTTAGGGAACGCAATAGGGTTTAAGATTCCTTGGCTAACCGCTTTTGAAGCTTCTATCGCCAACTTTTTCTTTTCAGATGTCACCC
>JACPTH010000100.1 GCA_016192885.1 bacterium
CAGTTCGATCCGGTAATTTCAGGAAAGTATCGTTTACGGCCAAACCTTTCCGTGGCGGCGGTTATGGACACAACCGAAGGGTTTAAAGACTCAGTAATGATTCTATCAGGGCTGCCGGGTAATCGATTGGTATTAGGCGTCGGCGCAAATTTAGCCCTTGAGGGAACGGAAACTGAAGCCCATTTTGGAAGGTACCCCAGTCGGTTTTCAGAGGTTGACCCACTTTTCTTCCTTTTAGGAGGCTCAATTAATATTGACCCGGATACCGAATTTACGATGGATTACGCGGGCGATGAATTTGTCCTTGGTTTACGGCACCATTTTAACGAAGCTATGGGATTAGATTTTGGTTATATTACACCCGACCATTTTCAACAGGAAAATAGATATTTCCTTGGCATGAATTTTGGGTTGTAATTTTTTCAAATCAAAAAAATAAAATTTTTATGCGTTCTAAAAATCAGAAGTGATGACCCTTTTCATACTGTTCAACGTAATCCTTGCGGTCGCCCTGGCATTTCTTACATACAAATATGTAGATTTAAAGGAACGCCATTCTCGCGAATTTCTACCTGATTTGGCTTATTTAATCGGAGTTTCCGCCATTCTAGATTCCACCGAGGGCTACAATAAACCGCATGCGAATGCAATGTTGAAAGATGCGGAAAAAATTGCCGAGGGGTTTGGGTTGGAGCCTGAAACGATTACCTCGCTTAAGATCCTAGGGCGCTATCTCAAGATGAATGGTCCCTGCTTCAAACACACCCCCTTATTGGAGAAATGGCGCTTCGAAGCGCAGTCCCGGAGTTTGAGGAGGTTCCAGCCCTGGTTCGATGGCACCATGAAAGATGGGACGGGACCGGATACCCAGACCGCCTTACGGGAACGGAAATTCCAATAGGAGCAAGAATATTGGCGGTGGTTGACGCGGCATCAGCCCTATCGGAAAAAAGACCCTATCGGGCCGCGTTTTCCGAACAAGAAATCCTAGATAAGCTAACCAAACTGTCCGGTTTTCAGTTCGATCCCTCGGTTGTTCAAATGTGGAGCCAAATTTCGCGGAGCAAAACTCCGTGAGATTTCTTCCTTCCTGGGTGTTGGAACTTTTGCAACCAAATCCCATTGATTCGATTTTTTTCCCTATTTCACCCCCAAACTTTTGCGGTTTACTTGTTTTTAAGCGCCTCGGAATAAAGCTGTTCGTTAATGATCCCTTAGAGGACGGCGCGATTTTTCTTCGCTCATTCCTTGAAAATCAGGGGGAGTTAATTTCAGCAGAGAATCAAAGAAAATTCCTTAGGCCGATTTCAAAATTTGTTGACTCAAAAAACAATCCTTTTGCCGCCTGGGAAAACTCTTTTTTCAACCAAGCCAAACTCAATTCCCTTTTTTATTGGAGGGAAATTGCCAGGGAAACCGCGAACATAAGGCAGCGTGAACTACTTTTCGCTGCGGTTTTTCAAATATTGTGTTACTGGCGAGGCTTCTCTCTCGCGAAAATGGAACCTCCGCTATCAAGCGAGCAAGCAATGGAACTTATTATTGGTAAACAGGCCGAACAAATTTTTAAGGGGAAGGAAGCTGTATTCTCGTTACAAATGCCTTTCGACGAATTGGGAGATTCGGTGGAATCTTCTGTTTACATTATTCCACTTAGGATAATTGAGCGAAAAACAGAAGAACACTCCCCGGAAACGTATTTTCACGCCTGGATTCGTGAAAACTCAGATTTGGAAGCTATGCGATCGGAAATAACCGGTTTTCATAAAGGTTTGTTTTTTGACTGGGGAAACTCTTTTCCCCTTGAAAATCTTGAAAGAAAGTCCGGAAAAGCAAAGCACGTCGTTGTTTGTTGGTCGGGTGATGAGCTTCCCCCACGAGTTCACGAGGAGCAAATTGCGGTTCCTTTGAAAAGACAATTTTCAAATAGATATCCTCTCGCCACTCTTTATATGAAAACATCCTGTAGGGCAAACGATTCTTACGATTTTTCCCTTGTAATGCATGAAAATTAGCGGTATTTTTTTTAGATGAATTTGAAATCAAAATGGTTTCCAACATTTTGTTTTTTGCTTTCTTTTTTAGTTTTTGTTGTAC
>JACPTH010000565.1 GCA_016192885.1 bacterium
CGGAGGGCAAGTGCACTTCCCCGGAGCATGGGGACAGGACGGGTCATGATTTTTCAGAATTGATTTAAGATCGCCCCCGGAAGCCATTGCAGATTGAGAAACCGCTAAAACAGAGAAAAGAAAAAATAACCCCAAAACGGCTTTGAAAAACATTTTTTCCATGATAATCCCTCCTTGAAAATGTCATAAATATAAAAGAAATTTTATCTTCCGCCCGGTTGGTGCTCAATAAGGCAATCACGCAGATCTAAAAAACTTCCCGGATTGGTTTCCCCGCTGGAAACATCTGTTTTTGGAATTTCCAACGGTTCGCTTTTCGTTGCGGCAGTCGGTGTCGCTAAAAATAATGTAGTAGGAACGGGTTTCCTTTGCAGGCTAGGGGATAAATAGCTTGAGCCGAGGTATGACTTCCATACCTCATAATCTTCCTGAACGATTTCTCTGAAATGAAGTTCATTGGAATCGAAAAAAACAGTGACATGCTGTAAATTCTTCATTTCTCCGAGAGATTTCTCTCCAGAACAAATCCGAACTTTTCCATCAAAAAGAGCAAGTTCCCAAAGTTTCTTTCCTTTCACGACTGCTCCAAATTTTGTTCCGATAGTTTTGACAATAAAGTCTCCAATTCTGAGGGGAAATGCCCCAGGTTTTTCAGTGGAAATCGTTTCACACCAAATTCCCCCTCGTTTTAATTGGATTGCTGATGAAGAAACGCTAATCAAGCTGTCTGAAAGAAGTTTAAAATCGTGTGTCCTTCCGATTCTCAAGGTTACGCGCCCATCTTTTTCCGTTTGAA
Source organism: bacterium (assembly GCA_016192885.1). Taxonomy (GTDB): domain Bacteria; phylum Muiribacteriota; class Ozemobacteria; order Ozemobacterales; family Ozemobacteraceae; genus JACPTH01. Next base: position 797 of record JACPTH010000565.1, read on the forward strand.
ACTCAACCTCTGAAGAAAAATTTCCAGGTTTGGAAAGTTTTGTAGAAGACCACTTTCCGGTTGCCTTTATCAGCACTCCTATTACCAAAGGTTCATTTCTCAAATCGGTGGGAAGCGAAATAGTTGCGGTGGCGTTCATAGCAACTGAAGTCCCATTCACTGAATCAGGTTTCTTTGTTGAAAGGAAAGAGAAATTCCCCCACAACAACCAAAACAAGCAAAAAGCAAGGGCCGGACCGAGCGACCAAATGGGCAATTTCAACCACGTGGAAGAATTTGGGGAACTCTCAATTCTTTTTAGGATTTTGCCTGCAAGGTCCGGGGATGGAAATTCCCGAACGCTTCTAAACGCCGAGTCGGCGTCTTGAGCGTCTTTCAAAGCTTGCCGACAAGATTCGCATTCACCCAAATGCTCCTCAAATTCCGCTTTTTCCTTTTTGGAAATTGTTCCATCAAGGTATTCAATTAGGTTTTCTTCGTTTTTCTCGACGCTCATATCTTCTAAAAATACTTTAAAAATTTTGGCAAAATGTTACACCTCATTTTGGAAATTCATTAGGCATTTGAAAATTATTCCCCTTTCTTAATAAGTTTCCCAATTGCAAGCTTTCCCCTAAAAAGCCTTACTTTGACGAGATTTATTGGAATTTCCAAAATTTCAGAAATTTGCTCGTAACTTCTGTCGAAGAAATAAAAAAGCCAGAGGGGTAAGCGAAAATCTTCATTGATCTGGTTTAGGGCGGTAAAAAGTTTCTCTCGTTGCTCTTGAGCAATCTGTTCAACCGCCGGGTCGGAAAGAAGGGGAGGAAAAAGGCTTACATCAACCAGAAGCGGAGAATTTCGCTTCTTTTTAGCATAATTCAGGCAATGATTCGTGACGATTCGCAAAAACCAATTTGTAAAAGATCGCGTTTGGTCAAACCTGGAAAGGCTAGAATAAGTCGACAGGAAAATTTCTTGGGTAAGATCTTCGGCTTCGGATTTATTTCGGCAATGGAAAAAAGCCATTCCGAAAGCCTTTTTCTGATATCGCTTAATAATCTCCACGAAGGCGTCTTTCTTCCCAAGGAGGCTTTGCCGAACGAGTTCGACATCCGGAAGATCCCTCCAATTCTCCTGAGACAAATTGAAGATCACCAACCAAGAAGAGTTGAATTGCTTGCAAGATTTCGACAGAAAACAAAACGCTTTATCTCAAATTCCTCCGTCCCGTTGGGAGGCGTTCCCGTTTTCAATTTGATAAAAAAACCGATTCCGCCGCCGGAAACATCTATTCTGCGAAATTTGCAATCCAAAATTTGAAACCCTTTACAAAACGTGTGAATTTCAGGGTTTGTCGCGACCGAGGAAGTAATTCTTCTTGTTCGAGAAACCCCAAGTCGCGAGGGTAAAACGTCATAAATTATTGAAAATGAGCTAACTCCGCCGATCTCTGATTCTTCGACGAAATCCAGTTTAATGGAATTCGCCTCTTGATCGGGTAACATCTGGGAAACTTCCCACACTCCATGAAGATCATTGACGATTTGAGCCATCAAAATTGCCGTAGCCTGGGCATTGGAGAGGGTTGCAGACCCCTTTGCGGAAACTCTAAGGGAACTTGTCAAAAGGCGAAAAACTCCTGAGAGAATAAGAGCGCCTAAAACCACTCCAATACAAATCTCGATTAGAGTAAATGCATTCGCCTTTTTCATGCTAGTCATTTGCATTTGAGTGCCGATAATTGGACCTTTCGCATTACTCCGGTGGAATTCTTCCAACGGATTTCCGCCATAAGGAGTTTATATTTTTTCGTCCAACCTGCAGGAATAATAGTCTCGCGAACGTTAAAAAACCGCTCAAATTTTGGGTCACCTGAAAGGGTAACGGAGTCACGACTTGTATTTAGAACCATTTGATGCGAAGCAACAAGGGAAGGAGCGGTTGTGGGTTTCAAAAAAGGGTTATCGTAATTTTGTATCAATGCGAAATCGATTAACTCCTCCGCGAGATTCCATGCAAGAATTTCGTCTTTCGTTTGCAAGGTCCCCGAAGTTCCGCGAGAAAAAATCAAAAAAATTGGAACAATTGCGACCCCGACTATCAAAATAGCGATGATAACCTCGCTGATCGTAAAACCCCTCAAAAATGATCGGGAGGCCATTTTACTTCAGTACCATCCATTTCCCTTCGAATGAGGCGGATAATAGGCGCTTCTCGGCTCCGTTTGGGTCGGAATTGTTCGTGGAAGGGGGTAATCCAAGGTTAGAATTGTACTTTAGTTCCGCGCCTTGATCGGCATTTCCCGAATCAAATTTGTTCATAGCCAAAGAACCAAAAATTTTGCTTTTAAATCTTCTCGTCTTAATGCTCCCTCCGACGGCTATTAGTGAAGCATTGATTTCGCCGGTGGATTCAATGGAAATATCCCCATCCTTCAAAGTAACCAATTGAAGGATTTTCCCATTTTCCGAAATAATTGAAGAGCGTATTGAAATGTTTCCCCGCTTCAAAACCAAACCTCCGTTGCTTTCTATCCGAGAAAGTTGATTTAGATCCAAGTTAAGCTTTGGGTCCTTTGGAGAATCCGGAACATCTACATAAATCCATCCATTTAGATTCCATCTTATTTCCCCGGTCTTTTCATCCAAGGTAATCAAATCATGCTTTTGAAGTGATTTTAAAATGCTTGGTGATTCGCCCTTTTTTGCTTCCATAAAAGGATAGATGGTTTTTGCGGTTCTTGGGCCTGGTACAAGGAGATTTTTGTTGATTATTTCATTTAGCGAAGCGGACTTCAAATTGGTAATTTCATTTATCTGAAATGGTTTTGGAATATCAAAAAAAACCTCCTTCGGAAAAGTAGCGACCATTCTTTTTTGAAACTCCTCTTCAAAATGATAAATCGGACTAGCTTCGCTAGGGTATTGAAAAAAGGCTAGAGAGATATTATAGGGTTGATTGGCAATCTTGCTGGCATACTTTTCCTGGTATTTTTTTAACCCGTCCGCCCCAATTCCAAGCCCGACATCCATGCAGAAATCGCTGATTTCATCTTTATTTTCATTTGGAAGGGGAGGCATAACGTAATCTCTCCAGGCAGGAATGGTGGTTTTCCAAAGCAAAAAATCAGGGGGGTATGAAGGCGGAACGAGAACGCTTTTAAAAGCTCTCGCTGAAAGAACCGTTCTAAAAACTTCACCTAAAACAAACGTTGGAGATTTTTGATAACCCGCGCCCAACAGCTTAAAAATAGAATTCGCGCGAGCGTAAGAAATATTCGATTTTGCCTGCGGATGTTCCCTAATAAATTCCCACCAATCTCTGGCCCCCGGGGCGTCGATTTCGTAACAGATCCCTTGATCCCAGGAGAGAATTGCCGTCTGCCGAGAGGAACCGACCCAGTCGATCGAATAAAAACCGTCTTTATTTCCTTGCCCGAATAGATGAAACCCTTCGGAATATTCCCCCGGGGTAACCCAGCCACGGCTAATATTGAGGAGAACTTTCCCCCCTCCAAGGAAAACCAACCCTCGAGGTTCCCTTACAAATGAATCAAGATCCTTTGGCATGGTCGGAAGATCAACCGAACTATTCGTCAAAACCCACGGTTTCGCGGGACTCGTATTAAGTAGCCTGCCAAATTGATCGGTCCAGAGCAGGTTAAAACGCCTGGGGTTGCTTAAAACCTCGGAGTCCTGAACGAAAAGGGTAAATTTTGAAACAAGCGGAACAAAAGCGCTTGTAACTAGAACTCTTTCTGCGAGGTTAAAATCCTCGACGACTACCGTTGAGTCGCTCCGCTTGAATGTGACAACAACAGAAACGCAAACCAACCCCGTTTTTTCGCAGCTATATTCGCTAACCCCGATTTTTGAAAAATCCGCTTTCTTACATGAAAAATAAAGTTCGTATGAGAAACTCCCGACTTCCGAAAGGCTGTTCAGAAGCTCAGTAGCGATAGGGCTTAAGTCATATTTACCGCCTCCTAAAGAAAAGGAAGCTTTTGACAGGTCACCCATCGTCTCGAAAGGTTGAAACAAATATTCGGAAAGGGGGTGCTTGGTATCCGGAAAAACATCCTTTTGGATTTTTTGCCTTCCCAACATTGCGATTGAATAGGCGATGCTGGAGGTCATGCTGGATTGACTCTGCCGGCGAGCTTGCCGTTGTTGCTCCATCATGTATTTAAAAAAGAACCCGCCAGTCAGAATCATTGCAATCATGACGCCTGCGATAACTAAAAGTAGCGATCCTTGATCGTTTCGGGGGCAAGGGCAATTTTGAAAAATCATCTGTTAGTCTGATTGAGGGATGATTCTTGGATCAATTTTACGAACCTCGGGCCTATTTGGGTTGGTTTCCCGCAAAGTGGAATAAGGCCGTTTGGCGGCTTCATCTTCATTGACGGTTGTATATTCGGTTACTTCAATGTACTTCCCAAAACTATAACCCTGCATGGCACCGGATTGAATCTTATACCATTTTCCGGAAACTTCCAAAATTTGGACATCAGTCCCGTTAATAAGGGTTCCTATGTCTGAGTATTCCGTTCCAGGGCCGGAGCGAACGTTCAAACCAGAATTGGCCCTAACAATCCCCCTAGTCGGAATTTGAGCTCCCAACAGAACCAAAGTTGCCAAAGCCAGAAAACCGGTTAAAAAAATCAAGTTTAACTTTTTAATCCTATCTCCCTCCTTCCCTCGGAATAATTTAGAATTCCTTCACAAGTTAATTTTATATATTCCAACTAATTTCAAAAAAGTTACAGTTAATTTTTTTTTTTTTTTAAACATGTTGCAACAGCTTCTCGGGGGTTATAATGAAAACATGCGAGATTTCCGGGCTCCAATTTTGGTAATGATCATTATCATCGGAATGTCGATTTTCTTATTGGTTGATTCCAAAAATCAAAAAAATATTCATTCAAGCATTTCACCTAAGGCATCCTTGAAGAACTCATCTTTCACCGAGGAAATGCTTGAAGCCGCGGGAAATGCGATGGAAAACTCTGATTTTAATGAAGCAATGAGGTTACTTGAGCCTCTAAGCGATTTGGATGACTTGCGGGCAAAAATAATGTGGGCGGAAGTACAAATTAGAACATCGGGAAAAACAGACTGTTCTCCCGAGTATTTCGAAAAAGAGGTCATCAAGCACCGTGGAATAGCGGAAGTGTATCAGTTTGCACGATTTCTTGAGGCCAAGGAAGCTTTTAACAAAGCTTGGAGCTTTTATCAGATACTTCTTAATGCGAAACTTCCCGATAAAATAAAGAAAAAAGCTCTCTTGCGCGCATCCTACCTTGCGGAAAAGACCCAATCTCCGAAAGTCATTGAAAATACATTACGGAAAATGATCCTAGAATTTCCCGACATTGAAGAGAATTATTTTCGTTTGTTTCAGGTTTGGCGGAAGCAAAAAACTACTTCGGACGTTTCTTCGATCGTAAGAGTTGCCGAAAAGAATTTTTCCAAGGAATTTAATTTCAATTGGGAATTGGGAAAAATCCTTTATGATCTTGGTTATTTTCAAGAGTCTCTCGATTTTTTTTCGAAATGCCGGGAGCTTCAGCCTCAAAATTGGAAAGTTTATGTCTTCCTCCACAAGATTTTTGTTCATTTGAAAAAACCTGAGAAATCGATCGATTGTTTAAAAAAGATGTTAGATCTTCGAAACGATTTTCCGACTGAAAGTGATTTGTCCAAAGTTTTTTTGGAGGCGGCTCAAATTACCAAGGGAAAGAATGAGTTTTCTTTGGCGTTCAAGTTTTTCCGAAAAGCTATTTTCGCTGACAAGAGCCTTTTAGGAAGATGCGATGAAAGTTTTTTTAAGGATGTAAAAGACTTTATTTCGAGAAATGGAACGAGTGAAGAAAAGAAAATTCTTTCACTTTTTTCGGGATATCTGAACGGCGATTTTCGTTTGGTGACAAGCCAATTCCCTCTTTATGCTAAAAGCGTTGTTGACCCAAGTAGTAAACAAGACGTTGAAAAGATATTCCATGAATGTCAGAATCTACTTAACCAAGAAGAGAAATACCAAAATTATTTGGCCCAATCGAATATCGAAGAAAACAGAATAAAAACAATCGAAACTCCGCCGAAAATCTCTACTGCCGCGGCTGCGGTTGTGGCCAAGCCGATAAATTTTTCCTCTGTGATTTTTCCGGAATTCCCTTCCCTTCCCGAGGAAAAAGTCCCCGAAAGCAACCCTCAAGTTATCTCGTCGAGGCGCTTTGCCCAGGTCAATGAAAAAGATTGGGAAGCAAGGATTCATTCTGGGGAAATGTTGGCCACCCTCGGTTACGTCGAAGAAGCGAAAGCGCATTTTTTTGCCGCTCTGGAGTTGAATCCGATGGCTGGAAAAGCTTACCAGATGCTTGCAAGAATTTCCCACTTTCAGAAAAAACCTTCCGAAATGATTGCCTTTCTTCTAAAGGAAATTGAGGTTGAACCGGAAAACCCGGCCCCCAAAACCTCGCTTGCCCTTGCTTACTTTGAGGAAGGAAATGTCGCGCAAGGAATTCCCTTCGCCAAGGCGGCAAAGGAACTTAGCCCACAAGATTCAAAAGCTAAATTTGCGGTGGCA
>JACPTH010000487.1 GCA_016192885.1 bacterium
CCCCCGCTTTGCCCTGCGACTTGTTCTATCATTGTTTCAAAAGGCATTACTTCAGTTGATAGAACCAAGAATCTCCCCAAAGATACTCGAATCGATTTTCACTCATTTTCATCCGTTGAGGTTTTTGGAATTGAACCATTTTTCCTTGACTCCGACAATTGCGGGGTCCGTTTCGAAGTTACCCCCGGCATTTCTCCTGAAGATCTAAAAATTAAAATTTTTCCTTCGATCGGACGTTTTAAAATAAAAGTAGATAATACGAGGATTGGAAACAAAGCTTTCATTAGAGGGAAATTCGAGACGGGCAGAAAATATCGCTTTGAGGTCCTTGGAACCGAGTTAGAAAACAGAAAAATTGTCAAGAAAGGTATTTTTGAATTCATCGCAAAGGGCCCGGAACCCTCAATTGACTTTGAAACTCCTATGTCCCTCATGGAACTTAAGGGCCGACAAATAATCCCCGTTTCGCTTTTGAACGTTCCACTTGTACGATGTCAAATGACTCGGATCCCCGCGTATTTTGCTCCGGAATTTTCTTCACTTACCCTTTTTGCGAAGGATGATCGCAGGCAACTAAGAAGCGGAAAAAAAGCTAATGCCTCTGACGATGACTCGGTCAATAATGAGTTAGCGTCCGCCCAGGAAAGGCTTAGCGAAGCGACTCAAAGAAACAATCGGTTATCCGAGATGGCCCAATACGGAGACAAGATTGACTCTGGAATGTCCTGGTTCCTCGGGGATTTCACTCACAACACCGAGACTTTTTTTGGCGAAAACCGCAAGGACAAGGAAAACCATTTTTCAATGCCTCTTGGTTTTCGTAGCCTTCCGGAGCGGGGCGGAGCATTTTTGGTCAAAGTCGGCGATCCTGAACATTCAACCATCAACCAGGTCGCAAGACTTGTACAAATTACCGACCTTTCCATTTCATATAAATTGAGCGAAAGAACCCTCCTAATTTGGGTTACTTCAATGGCAACAGGGAAACCTGTTCCCGATGCGGCTA
>JACPTH010000101.1:0-665 GCA_016192885.1 bacterium
CTGGAGAACCCGAGACGAAAAAGAAGTCATGGAATATATCGCCAATAGGTTCGCCAATGCGTATCCCGCGGGCGGGTTACCCCCATGGGCTCGGGGAATGGTCTACTATATTATCGATCAAAATGATTCAGGCCTAAAAAGAGTAAAGCAACTAAACGGTTACATTAATACCAACAAAAATACTAAAGGTGCCGGAGTTCCCCAAGATTTGACCAATTTAATTTCAACCTATGAAAACGGAAACGACTTTGCAAAAAAAGCCGCTATAGATTTGCAGGCGTTTTATGCCCATATCAATGGAAACTTTACCAATGTTAACCGATTTTCCTATATTGAATTCAAAGACGGCGGGCGATACTGCGTTGGGCCAATCGAATTCGAAAAATCTAATCTCACTGAAAGCGTTGACCCATCAGGGAAAGTAAAAAAAGGTAAATGGGTTATTCCCGGGAGGCGAGTTTTATTGCCGAAACATTTTGCCACGAACTCGATCGAATGGGACGGCGGAGAAATGCAAAATGTCCAATTTAACACCATTAATACCGGTAAAAGTGATAGCCTAGACAAGGAGTTCGATGAGGGAAATAGTGAAGATGAAGAAGAGGATGCTGCCGTTGACCCAAATTCGATTGACCCCAAGACAATAGACCCTAAGTTGGCCCAGA
>JACPTH010000101.1:678-2184 GCA_016192885.1 bacterium
AGAATTTGATGGCGAGAAAAGCAAAGAATTAGTGACCGCTCCTCCAAATGACCTAAATTTTGCCAAGACAAACTCAGAATTCATAAAAAAAATGGGTCCAAATTGGATGCAAAAAGTTCCTGACTTGATGTTTAAAGTTGATATGGCCGATTGTTGCGGAAACACCACAAATCAGGTAGGGTTTCTAGAAGTTGAAGATAAAGGAAAGGGAAGTCTTCCGATACCTGAGGTGACCATTTCCGATGGCGGAACCGGGAACGAGCAAACCGTTACCGTTCCAAATGATGAAGCTCTAAATTATGATCAAAAAATTGTTGTGAACGACCCCAAAACCGGCCAAAAAAATGAATTTGACGCTGGACAGTATGAAGGAACCAAGAATTCCAAAAAAGAGAATGTCTTTGATCTAATTAATTCCCAGGTTGGGGTAAAGAATAGCAACGGCGAAACAAAACCAATTGGGTTAGATTTGACCGACAAAGATAAGCGATTGTACGAAGATGTTCGTTTAAACATTTCCGCCCAAGCCTATGATAATGTCGATAAATTCAGAAAGCACAAAGGATTGAGCGCGACTTCCTTCCAAATTCACGAATTGGACAAAAACGGCTTGAATCCAACAGGCAAACGCGAATTGCTTGAATCCGAAACCGGCGAAAAAACCGAGGAGATTAAAAAAGGGGTGGGCAAGGATGCAAACGGTGTTTACGCCAATTTTGACCCTTCCATCAAGGTTTATCACATTTTCCGAAACCCGGGTTGGTACATGGTTGAATATAAAGCTACCGATGTTCCCAAAAAAGATGGCACCTCAAATACGGTGAACATGAAATTCCGCGTCCAAGTCCTCGATCAAAAGCAAAAGGTTCAGACTATCGATTCGAACAAATCACGTCAGTAATATTCGACTTTTTTAAAGTATTTAGTTAAAGTGAAGGCCGAAGGAAAAATCTCCTTCGGCCTTTTTTTACTTTCATTTCCGGAGAAATAATCGTGCGAATCTCCAGTGTGCTAATTGTATTTATGATCTTGCTTTCTTCATTTACCGCTAAAGCGGATTTTCCTTCCGGAATCTCACTTGCAAAAATTCTAACATTAAATGAGGGTCTCAGTAATTCATCGGTTCTTTCAATAGCTGTTGCGCCCGAAATGATTTTTATCGGAACTGAACGAAATTTATCTATTCTAAAAAAGGATGGTTCCATCGCTATTTGGGGACCCCAGAATTCCCCACTGGCCTATCCCAAAATCCCTGCCGTGGTTGTCAAGGGAAACGAAATTTGGGCATCCTGCAGAGATCCGATGACGGGGGGGGGAACTTTGCGTTTTGACGGGCTACAGTGGTATAGGTATGAGGAAATAAAAGATGACATGCAATCCAACTATGTTACCTGCTTTCACGTAGATGAAAAGAATGTCCTTTGGATTGGCCATGAGAGCCAAGGAGTTAATGAATTTGTACAAGGAACAAACCCCTATAAAAAATTCGGATATTTAGCCACAAAA
>JACPTH010000488.1 GCA_016192885.1 bacterium
GTACAAGTAAAATTTTCCGAAGCAAAAAAAAATCCGATTTCAAGGGGATGGTTTTTTCTCGGAGTTTTTTTAGGATTTTTCCTTGTTTCCTCACCCTTTTACCTTAGGAATTTAATTCTTACCGGAAATCCCATTTTTCCTCATGGAAATCCCTTAATCAAGCCGTCATTTATGTGGGATTCCGGAAAGATTCTTGAAGGAATTCCAGGGGAAGATTTGGTTCCATTTCAAAAACAAATTTTAACAGATCGCTTCGGAATGGGCCATGAACCCCTTGATTTGCTTCTCGCTCCGTGGAATGTATCAATGAATAGTCATTTTCATGATGAAAAGTGGGCTTTAAGGTTTTTTGATGGCCAAATTTCTTTCATCCCCTTGCTTTCTTGGGGATTGTGCATCCTTTTGGCAATCTACGCATATCCCGGCGCGCGAGAATTCTTGGCCCTTGGCCTCCCATTTTGGCTTTTCTGGGTTTTAGGGTCCCATCAATTACGCCATCTCATGCCCCTCGTTGCAATTGGAGCTTTTCTATTTGGAGAATTTGGGGAATCCCTTGGAAAACGGGTTTCAATCATTTTTTGGATTGCCGTTATTATTTCAATGCCATGGACCGGGGAGGCTTTAATTGAGCGATTTAACAGAACTGCAACAGTTGTTGCTCACCCTGAATCAGTATCAGAGTATCTTTCAAAACATTTTACTTCATTTTCCGCCATACAGTGGGCGAATCGAAATCTTTCATCCGAATCAAAAGTATTAGTTCTTTTGGAAGAGCGAACCTTTCTTTTTGATGTCCCCTACATCTGGACGGGAATTTACCCTCATTGGTGGATAAACTTTGTTTTTAGATGTGGGTCAATTGAAAAAATTGAAGAAATTCTCAAAAAATTTGGGGTAACCCATATTTTTTTGCCCATTTATGGTTTGCGGGTATTTTCTGAAGGGGTATCGGAGCCGGGATTTTTGACCCCCTGGAAAGGCCTGCTCCAGACCGCCTGGAAACCAATTTTCCAGGACCAA
>JACPTH010000102.1 GCA_016192885.1 bacterium
AAATCCAGGTTGAAAACAAGGCTTTTGAAAAACCTTGCAAATGCTCTTGAAAGAGCGAAATGGATTCATTCATAATTTGTAAATCTTCAGCTATCAGCGGTAAGCACTCGGCAAAAACCGTTTGCGACTTTTATTTTCTCCCGTTTCAACAAAAATTGTGATTTGAAAAAGCCTTATCACTTCGGTTTTCTTTTCATTTCTTCTTCTCTCACTCAGCGCAATTATATTTCCTTAAAACTTTGGGGGTTTTTGGTTTTGGAAAGAGCGACATCATATGAAACTTTTCCCTTCTGGTAAAGCTCCTTCAGATGTTTATCCATGGAGATCATCCCAATCTCCCCACCGGTTTGGATAAAGGTATCAAGCTGGGTTGTTTTGTTTTCACGAATAAGGCGGCGGATAGCCGGAGTTGCTATCATTAGCTCAAACGCAAGAACCCGTCCCTTTTTCTCCACTGTCGGAAGAAGTTGTTGGGAAATAATTCCTTGAAGCGTGTTTCCTAATTGATAACGAATTTGTTCTTGTTGATGAGGCGGGAAAACGTCAACAACGCGGTCAATGGTTTGTTGCGCATCGCAGGTATGTAGGGTGGCTATCACCAAATGCCCTGTTTCGGCGGCGGTAATCGCCGCCCCAATGGTCTCCAAATCGCGCATTTCCCCGATCCCGATTATGTCAGGGTCTTGCCTAAGAATATGCCTTAGGGCTTTGGAAAAGGAGTGGGTGTCAGCGTGAACCTCTCTTTGAAGGACAATCGATCGCTTATGCCTGTGAATGTATTCAATCGGGTCTTCTATGGTTATAATACGACATCTGCGTTCTTGATTTATTATGTCAAGCATTGAATTAAATGTGGTTGTTTTTCCCACGCCGGTTGGCCCCGTTATTAGAACCAAACCGTTCGGGCGTCTTGCCAGCTCTAACGCAGCTTCAGGGAGTCCAAGTTCTTCCAGGGTTTTAATCGTAAGAGGAATCAATCGAAGCGAAGCTTCGATAAAGCCTCGTTCTTTAAAGACGTTTACCCGAAATCGTCCCAGCTTTGGTAATGTCAGGGAAAAATCCAGTTCGAGTTCTTCTTTGAATTGATCTATCTGCCGAGTGTTCATCGCTGACAAGACCAATTGCTGACAGGTTTCCATATCAAGGTTATCAAAAGGAAGCGGCGTTATTTCGCCGAAAATCCTTGCGGCCGGAGGAAGGCCTACGGACAAATGCAGATCGGACGCTTGGTTTTCAACGCACAATCTCAAAAGCCGTTCGAGCGTCAATTCCCCAATCATAGAATGATTCCTTTGGTGTATTAAAAAGTCTTTCGTCTGGAAAAAGGCAAAACAATTGCCTCTACCTTCCCCATAACATTTAGTATGGGAACTGTCTGTAATTGGCCGTTTCTCAAAAGGCCGATATTTTTGGACGGAACGGTTTGAGCGGCGGAAGGTTTCGAAACAACCGCTTTGGAAAGCTCCTCAGGGTTAACATTGTACCTAATTCGAGAATTTTCTTGCGCTATTGGAGCCATGTCGGGGGAATTCAAGGCTTTCCCGTTCACAAAAATGATATCGTTTCTAAGTTCCATTACATCTCCTTCAAGCGCAAAAACTCTTTCAATCAAATTGTAATCTACCACAACCAC
>JACPTH010000578.1 GCA_016192885.1 bacterium
ACGGATTCACAGGGTTCGAGATGACCCAAGGTTTAATTCGGATGTAGATTGTAAACTCACAGGCTCGACGCAATCAATTCTTTGCGTTCCCATGGTAGCCAAAGACAAGATAATTGGGACCATTCAAGTCATAAATAAGCCTGATGATGAAGGGTTTTGCAAATCAGACGAAGAGGCGCTTCAAGCCTTTGCAAATCAGGCGGCAATTGCAATTGAAAGATTTCGGCTTCACGAAACCCTCCATGCCCAAGCTCAACGAATTCAGGGGATTTTCGAAGCTTTAACCGATGGAATAATAGTCGTTGACACCGCAGGGAACCCAATAATGTACAATAGAGCCGTGGAAGATATGTTTTTTCCGGGCGGGCTGCAAAACTATGCTTTAACGACCTACCTATCAAATGTCATTCGAAGAGAAACTCCGATCGGTAGTTCCGAGGTGGTTCTTTTTAAACCCCATAATATTATTCTTTCAAACCGCTACGTTACGCTTAGCGATTCAAATGGTCAACCATGCGAAGTGGTAGTTTCCATCCGAAACATTACCGAACAACATGGGATAGATAGAAGATTTTCCCAATTCTACGCAATAATGCTGCATAACTTAAACAAGCTGATGAAGAAGGTTTCTTCGGAGAAAAATGTGAAAAAACTCCGAAAACTTCTAAAGAAACAAAGATTCCTGATCAGGAACCTTCTTTTCTTGTCCGAGCTAAAAAGCGGGCCATTGAGAATTGAGAAGAGCACTTTTGATTTGATTTCTACCTACTTGGGCGTTAAAGCGAAAATGGAAAGTCAAATCGCAAAACGCGGAATTGTTTTTAATGACTCTCAACTTTGCCAGATTCAATCTCCAAAAGTTGGAGCGGAGCGCAGAAGAATGGTACAAGTTTTCTTTACCCTTTTTGACAGGGCCATTAAAACTCTTTCCCGCGGCGAAAGTTTTTCCATTTCCGGACATATTCTAGGCGAAAAAATTTCCTTCGAGGGGAAATTCCTAGGAAAATCAGTTCAAAACTTTATTACACCGCAATGTTTAGATTGGAATATTCAGGTAGATCGGATACTTTCCGGAGAAGATCGCTCTTTAAACCTTGATTTAGCCTTTCTCCGACACATTGTTTTGGCTCATAAAGGAGCGACGGAAATCTCGACCAAGCCGCCAAACGAAGTAATCGTTCGATTTGATGTACCAATATTATTGGAGTCTTAGCTATGACTCAAGTAACATATTGTAACATAACAAGGCGTTATCGGTTTGACACGGTTTTGGAGGTCGCCTGCCGAATCCAAGAAATTGAGCGCGTTCGTTCCCATATGACTTCCCTGCTCGATCTTTTAAAGTATTCTTTAAACATAAAGAGACAAATATGTCTGGCGCTTGACGAGGCCATGACAAACGCCATCGAGCATGGAAGTCTTCAAGGGCAACTTCATATAGAAGTTGCATATTCGATTAATCCGACGGTTTGCATCCTGCAAGTAATCGACCACGGAGGCTGTACCTTTAACCCCGAGTATTTTGAAAAGCTTGCTACGATGAAAGGTTGGGGTTTGGGCGGGAGGGGAATTTATCTCATAAAAAGTCTAATGGATGAAGTTTATTACTTTTTTCACCCTGGAAAAAGTACGACGCTTGTAATGATAAAAAATTCCGCCTCCGATGCCTGCAAAAAGCCTTCATGATGTTTGAGGTTTTTCCCTGTAAAATAAAAGAATGTTTCCCGCCTATTTCTATGAATGATTCGCTATCCCTATTTGAAGAAAATGATCCGATTGTTTTTTTTGAAAAGCATAGAAAGAATTGGGTTGAATTAAACCGAGGCAAAAGTGGATCCCCATTTTTTTCGCTTCCGTTTCAAAAAACCTGGTGGACTATTTTCGGTTCCGAAATGAATTTTACCGGCTTGGAAATTTCTTGCGATGGCCGGTTGATTTCTCTAATACCAATGTGGAAAGGTAAAGACAACGTTTTTTCTCCGCTTGGAGACCCGGATCTTTTTGACCATCGCGGTTTTATTTGTTTCCCAGGTTTTGAAATGCCTGTTTGCCTAAAGTTAATTGAATGGCTTCGAGGACGGGCTTTCAAGTTTGGTCCGTTACCATCAGAAAATATCTTGTACATGACTTTTCTTGATGCCGCAAAGCGGTCGAATTTAAGGTTAATCGAAGAGGTTGATGATGTTTCGCCGGGAATAGTTCTTCCGGCAACTTTCACCAAATTTCTTTCAAATCTTCCAGCCAAGGAAAGGCATGAATTGCGCAGGAAAATGCGGGGAATTTCAGAAGGTTTTTCAATTCAAACGGTGGAAAATGATAGCGACCCTAAATTTTTCCAGAAAATGATTGATCTTTTTATCGTTCTTTTACGGGAAAGTAGCCTTAAAAAAGAGGCATTTTTGACCCATCAAAGAGAATCTTTTTTTAAAACCCTTGCCAAGGGTTTAGCTGATGAAGGGAGCTTAATTGTTGATATAATTTTTTCCGGGAATTCGTCCATTGCAGGATTGTTTGGTTTTGTTCATGGGAAAACGTATTTCTTATATAATTCCGGTTTGAACCAAAAGTTTAA
>JACPTH010000579.1 GCA_016192885.1 bacterium
GACCGATTTTATCCGCTCCGGTTGGCGGGAACGGAGTTTTGTTCGTAGGCGATTCCAAAGGGAAAATCGTGGCACTCGAAATTCAAACGGGAAAATCAAAATGGGAGTTTGCCGCGACTACTACCGTTGCGGTTTCCCCATGCGTTGGTTCCGACACCGTTTTCATTGGATGCGATTCCGGCGATTTTTATGCCCTCGACGCTTCCACCGGGCAACAGAAATGGACGTTCAAAGCGCAAGCCCCGATACGATCATCCCCGCTCTACGCAGATGGGAAGGTGTATTTTGGGTCATTCGACCATGCCGTTTACGGTCTTGATATTGCTAAAGGCGAGAAAAAAGTTGAAATCAATATTGGATCCCCGATTTTTGGATCGGTTGCAATCGAACGCACCGACCTTTTCGTTAACTCCGCAAGCACGACCGTCGGAGTAATCAATTTGAAAACAAACTCTCTTGTATGGTCGGCAACCGTTTCGAGCGGCGGCATGGGGGGCCCGTTATTAGTAGGTTCCCTTGTATTAGTCGGTACGGAGGAAGGGCAGATCGAGGCCTACAACACCGCGTCCGGTTTGAGAAAATGGTCGTTCAAAGCGGGTGAAGCAGTCCGGTCTACCCCTGCTTGTTTTACCGATAGCGTAGTTTTCACAACCGTCGGAGGAAAAGTAATTTCTTTGGGGCTTCAGGACGGGAAACTAAAATGGCAGTCTGATGCAGGAGGAGATGTTAAAGGGGCACCATGTTTATCCAAGAACCACGCATTCGTTGGAACCCGTAAGGGGAAGGTGATTGCGTTTGACCTTTCCACCGGAAAACCGGTATGGGAAGACACTCTTGGTTCCGCGGTTGAAGCAATGCCCATTATAATGGACGGAATGCTTATCGTTTGCACCGTTGAGGGAAAAATTGTGGCGTACAAATAGGAAGTAAATCTAAAAAAATGGGTTCTTCATTTCCTGCCTTGAGGCTTGAAAACGATTAAAAGCTTGGTGCGCAAAACTTCGCTGTCGGAACCGGATGAGTGATGCAATGCGATGAAAAGGATTTCAATCAAGTAGCTATACAGCAAAAAACCCGGGGCAATTTGCAGCAATTCTAACTATGTGTTCTGATGCCTACTTGAGAGCTCGTTTTATTGATACAATATTTCGTTTCCAGGAAGTTCCAGTATATCCCCCTTGGAAAAAGGGGGACTAGCGGGGATTTTTTTTATCTCCCCTAACCCCTCTTTTTCAAAGAGGGGAAATATTTTAGCGAATGTCACATTTTTCCAACAAACGATTCTCTTATTTACAAAAGAAAGTTGCTCAAATCCTGACAAATATTATCTCAGAAGCCGCAAAAGATCGCATAGTGAGAATTACTGGGGAATCCGACAAAAATTTTCCCGGTTCCGTTTTGTTTCATTGCAATCCGGTTACTTTTTGGAAACCTCGGTTTGAAGTTTCTTCAAATCGTCATCAAGAAGTTTTTTCTCTTCCTTGTCTTCAACCTTCGCTAATTCATTTTCGGCAAACTTTAAATTTTCGCGTGAAACATCATCTTCGGGTGTTCGTTCTTTCTTATCGATAAACTCCCAACAGTTGTTGAAACAACCCACTGAAAAATGCTTATGACTTTCCACCA
This sequence comes from bacterium, assembly GCA_016192885.1. Lineage (GTDB taxonomy): Bacteria > Muiribacteriota > Ozemobacteria > Ozemobacterales > Ozemobacteraceae > JACPTH01. The sequence continues at coordinate 1,627 of JACPTH010000579.1, forward strand.
GGATTTCTTTCTTCATCGAACCCCCTTCCTCCTTTTTGATTGGTTCTTCGGCTTTAACAAAACTCGTTCTAACAACAAGCAAAAAAACGACCGCGAATAGAACCCTTTTCATAACAAACTCCTGAAATAACTTCCGCGGCATGTTACGTTTTTCCGCTTGGAAAGGCAAGAATTCTTTTAAAACTTACCAGCTATCTGCAGGGTTCAA
>JACPTH010000103.1 GCA_016192885.1 bacterium
GAGGGGTAATTTCGGTTTTGGATGATTCCTTTCTCCAGTTAAAGAACATTCTTTCTGAGGAGCTTTCACTTTACCGTCATATTCTGGTTTTATCCGAGAAAAAGCAAAAGCTCCTTCTGGAGAGATTTTCTACGGATCTTCTTCAAATTGTTGCGGATGAAGAAGAAGCCGTTCAAAAACTGGCTAGTTTTGAAGGCGAGAGGCAATCACTTATCGAAAAGATCTCCCACCAGCCAGGAGATTCCTCGCTCGAAGATTTTGTTAACTCCTTTGTAAAAAATGACACGGAAAAAACCGTGTTTTTTTTACTTAAGCGAGATTTAAACGACGTGATTACTCGAATAAAAGAGATCAACGAACGAAACCAAAAACTACTCGAACAAGCGCTTGATCTGACTCGGTATTCTCTGGGGTTAGTTACGACCCCTCCTCGAGAGGTCATTTACCATAGACCGGACACCAAGAAAGTTAGCCCCTCTTATCCAAGTCTCATCGATAGAAAGATTTGACTTGCTATTGTTGCGGGTTTTGAATTTGTGCCGCCGAATTGTTCCTGATAAAATCTAGGAGGTTTGAGATAACCTCCTTGGACGCAGGGTCAATCTCGACTTGTTGGGAGATATTGTCTGCTTCTTCAACCAAAGGAAGGGCTTCATCGGATCTTTTCATGTCAACAGCTAAAAGAAGTGCATGATTGCTAAGCGCCTCTGAAAGGTAGCTCATGTTTTCAAGAAGCCTCCAAATTGTTTCAATTTCAGAAAAAAGCGGAAGCGCTTCTTCGAACTTTCCCTGCTCTTGAAGGATTAAAGTCTGATTTTGAAGGCAAATCGCAAGCTCGGGAGAATAGCCAAGATCGCGAAAGATGTTTTCTTGTATTTTCAACTGTTCCAAGGATTGTTCTAGATTCCCTTGATCCCTGAGGATAGCCTGCTGAGTATTTAATTGAAGAAGAAGTTGTTTCCAGCCTTCAGATTCCTCGAAAATAAAACCGTCCTTTTGTATCTGTGATTGGATTGAATTAAGAATACCCTTTCCCTGTTCCGAAAAAGTCGAAAGATTTGGATATTTTGCCAACTTAAACGCGTATTCCACCCGGGATAAAACTTTTCTAAGCCGCGTTTGCCTTTGGGAAACCATTGCAATCTCGTCGGCGCTATTTCTCAAAAACCCGGCATGGGTTCCAATTTCTCGACAAAGTCGCTCTTGATCTTTTGAAAAATTGTTTGCTCCCGTTATATCCCCGCGGCATTTTGATGCTATTGCTTGGTTCCCGATAGAGGCTTGAAGAGCGGCTCTAGAACTTATTTCTCGGCAAATTTTTTCGACCTCTTTATATAATGAAAAAATTTTCTCATTTTCCTGATGAGTTTTACCTTGGGCCAAAAAAAATTCAAGTTCCCTTTGAAACCAGTATTTAAAGTCAACGTCATTATAAATTCCTTCGACGTCTCTTAACCTCATCATCGCTTTGTTAACTTCGCCACGAGCTTGAGAAATAACACTTTGGCTCAAAATAATTCGTTGTACCCCATCTTTATAGGAGGCTTTTCGGGAACTGCGCTCGTGTTCCTTAAGAATAAGCAAAACATTATCAATGTCCGCGCGGCAGTTTGATACGATGTTTTGCCCTTCAAGAGTGAGATGAAGGTCCGTCTTAATTCCCAAACTTTTACAA
>JACPTH010000541.1 GCA_016192885.1 bacterium
CTTTTTCAATCCATTGTTGGAGCGGCGTAGAAGCTCCAACTGATTTGAATTGGGAAAAATCGATATCAAAAGAGTATGGATCGGCTCCGCGTTTGATGAAAGATTCTTCGAGCGTGGCAACATCCAAGTCATCGACGAATCCATGAGCAAGGCAGAATGGTGCGGAATTTGCAGCCAGAGTTCCTCCCGGACCAAATCGATAATCGCAGTAACTCTCAGGTTTAGAAATTTCGTTTTTTAAGTATGAACCCTCAATCAGTTTTTTTGTTTTTATCATGCAGGTTGTTGGGTCGGTCGGGAAAGGAATTGGACTATCCATGTTGTACATTTCTACCGCTCCCATTAATACCCTTAAATTGGCATAGCATGCTTTTCCTCGGGCTTGTTCACGCGCCTTTTTGAAGTTGGGAACCGCGAATGCGGCTAAAAATGCCGGATTAAGGGCGTCAGCATGTTTAGCTGCAACCTCCTCCGGAACGGCCAGAAACGCGGTGTAATCAGTAACTAGATTGTTAGAAAGCCCGAGTTTTGTAATTTCTTCAGCAATCTTCCGAGTCTGTTCCCGTGCTTGAAGGGTCAAAATGCGTTGGCGAACAGGAAGGATAGGCAGCCAATTCGGCATCTTACGGTCATTCTCCGTTCCCGGTTCTGAAAGAGTTTCGATGGTTTCTCCCTGGAAATTTGAGATTCTTATCTGATTTTTCCCGTCTTTGACAGGAATTACAAAAAAAGCTTCCTCACCTTCTTGAGAAGATAATCTCCCGAAAAGGGGAATCGCCGATTGATCCTGCGGAAGAGAAATTCTTGCTCCAAGCGAAATATCGGCAACAGCACCGAGAATCTTTTTCTCCAATCGGTTTTCTTCCTCGGATGAAAAGAAGGAGATGCAGCCGCCCACCTCTTTGGCGCTTAGAGCCAAAGAAGGAGGAATGTTTCGATTGAGCAAAAGCAGCCAAATGGGCTTTCTGCCCCAATTTACCCAAAAGGTTTCGATATCTTGCGGAGAAAGATCGTCACCATCGGTAAGAAGCAGATATCCGGTTGCATTTGCAAAATCCGGAATGCTTCGAAAAGATTTCCAGTTTGTCGGTCCCCAGCATTTTATTTTGGAAAACTCAGCATCAGAAACATATTTCAAACCTGCGGCATCAGGAATATAAAGGGAAACATTATCTTTACAAACGCTTCGTAACGTTTTTAGAGCGACTTCTATGCGATGCCGATTTTTTCCTCCCATGGACCCGGAAGTGTCGATAATCGCGCGAATCCCGGGAAGAATGGTTTTCGGAGAGGCCAAGGCAGGAATTCGAGCCAGTAAAAAACGCTCTTTGCTCGAACTCTGAAATCCGGTTACATGAGATACCGCACTGTTTGCTAGTTTTACATTCAAGCGCAGGCTCTTATAGGGAGCTTTCGGCTGCGAAAGACGTAACGAAAAGCCGGTTTCAGCGGGTTTGCAAATTCCATCAGGCTCAAGGGAAATCGCTTTTATTC
>JACPTH010000542.1 GCA_016192885.1 bacterium
ATTCAAGGCCCGTGGTGAATTCAAAATTAATGTTTCCGGTTTTACTCATTTTTTTCTAGGCAATCTTTCTAACTAAAAAAGATCTTAGAATAGTATCTTCTCAAAAAAAGGGGGGGCGAGGCATACCTCGGCTAAAAGCGAGATTCCTTACATTCGTTCGGAATGACAAACAATGCTGTCATTTCAACCAAAGGGAGGCGTCGTGCAACAGAAATCTCTTCCACTTGGAACCTCAGGATTACCCCGAATTTTTGAGAAGATACTTTGAATTCTTTGACCCAAAATAGGGTCTATCCCTAGCATGTTAGCACCAAAATCAAAGTTTGTGCGATTTAATTTAAAAAAATTTAAGAAAATTTCCTTGACAATTAATTAAGTTTAAGTCATTGTATTAGTAGGGTAATACACTAATGCTCTAGGGAGGTGATACGCTTGATAAAAATTGAGGAAACGTCCGGGATTCCAATCTACCTCCAAATTGTTCTCGGAATGAAGAGGGAAATTCTTACGGGAATCTTTGGGCCTGGGGAGAAGCTTCCATCAATTCGCGACCTAGCCATCGAATTAAAGGTAAACCCCAATACCATTGCCAAAGCCTATCAAGAGATGGAGACAAACGGAATAATTTTTTTCAAACGCGGTCAGGGGGCTTACGTTTCCCCCAGAACAAAGGAGGACCGTATGGGCGAAGCAAAATTGGAGATCCTTCACCTTGTAACTCAAATTCAGTTCATTGCCAAAAGCATGGGAATCAACAAAGCGCAACTTAGGGAGATCATTCAAGAAGGTCTTCAAAAACCATCTTCGGATGAGCAAACGAATGAGGAGGGCAAATGACATGGGCGTAATTACAATTTCCAACGTTACAAAACGTTACGGAAAAAAGGCGGTACTAGATGGAATTTCGTCTCAAATTCTTGATGGGCAAGTCGTCGCCCTCCTAGGCCGTAACGGTTCCGGAAAGACTACCTTAATGAGAATTCTTTACGGATTAATCGAACCAGATCGCGGGGAAACCTCTGTTCTTGGGAACAATTCTAGGACGAATTACGTAGAATTGAGAAAACAAACCGCACTTGTACAAGAGGAATGTCACTTGTACCCATGGATGTCCGCCGAGACCCTAGCGGGATTCCTTTCCCCTCTTTACCCGGCCTGGGATGAAAAGCTTTTTTCGCAAACTCTAATTGATCTAGAAGTGCCTTTAGAAAAACCGGTTAAATTCTTGAGCCGCGGGACAAGAAAAAAGTTGATGCTAAGTTTAGCGCTTGCTGCCCAACCGACCGTGCTATTGCTTGACGAGCCTCTTTCAGGCTTGGACCCTGTTGTCCGAGAGCAAATTCTATCAACCTTGATAAGAACTCTATCAAGCCAGGGGAAAACTTTTTTTCTAACCTCCCATGAAATCAATGAAATCGAAAGAGTATGCGATAGAGTTTTGATCCTTTCACAAGGGAAATTGATCCTTGACCTTGGGTTAGATCAGGCCAAGACCAAAATTCAGCGAATACTTGCAACGCTTCAAACGCCTGTAGAGGTTCTTCCGCAACACCCTTCGATTATTTCAGCATGCGCCCGTGGCGCTGAACTCGATATCATCGTCCAAGACTTTTCCGCCGAACTTATGGCCTCTATTTTATCCAACTTTATGGTCAAAGAATCGCGAGTAGAAGGTTTATCCATCGAAGAAATGTTCCGCCATCTTACTTCAAAAAAGGAGGAAGAGAGATGAAAACGTTACTTTGGAAGGAATATCTATACCACAGATGGTTTTTTCTTATCATGGCGGGTTTTGGAGTACTGTCCATGCTTTTGCTCAGGTATTTTAAATCCCTAGACTCGGGGACCGCTATGCTAATGTTGTTTGGAATTTCGGGTCCGATTTTTATTACCTTAGTTGGGGCAAACATCTTTTCGTCCGAAACTAATTCCAATACTCTCCCATTTCTTCTGGGGCTTCCGATAAGGCGCGAAAGAATTTGGTTCTCAAAGTTCGTATTCTCTCTCTTGTTCGGAAGCGTTCTTTACTTAAGTTACCTTTGCATAGCAATTTTCTTTGGAGTTCTTTTTCCAAATTTTGAGGACTTGGATTACATTTTCGCGATTCCGATTTTGCTCTTCTCGATAAGCCTTTTTGCATCGATTCTTCCTGGTTCTGTTTCAATTCTTCTACTTTGCGGAGGAATTCTTACCGGTTTCTTCGGGGCTAAATTGCTTTTGTTTTTTCCAATCAACCTTTATTTTTTAGTTCCGCTACTTTCGGTAGCGTTTTTGTATGCTTCTCGAACGGCATTCGTTAACGGGGAATTTCTAAACTCCTGGAAACGGGTTTTCTGGGGGTTCGGAGGATTAACTGCCGGGTTCTTGACTATTTTTGTAATCTTCGCATCCCTTGACATTCTTGCGGAAAAGAGCTTTTCACGCAATTCAACGGGGGTATTAAAGGTCGATTATATTGGGCCTGGAATTGGAAGTAGAATGCTTCTTAATGTTATTTCCACGACCAAGTGGTGGGACCCGGTTCAACCTATCGAAACATCCCGTTCACTTCTTTTAAATCCCGAAACGGGGGAGATGACCCAGATTGGTCCGAGAAATACCTTTCCGATAGTTGATTCCACCGGGAAGTTTATTGCAGCCGGTTACACATTAAGATGGCCCGGACGGGTTTTAATGGATACCGGAAGTATGGATGCGGGCCGGCTATCCGGAGAATACATTATTTTTCGGGATTTGAAGGAAAATTCTAAAGAATTCATTTTGGAAGAAGGAGCGCGACCTGAAGGTTTTACGAATGAGGGAAAGTTAATTTACCAACGATGGATAGAAAATAAAGGAAAACCGACATTTGAAATTTGCGAATACGAGCACGGTTCCGGTACAAGAGTGATTTTCTCCGCGCAATCCCCGATTATCGATCTTCATATAATCAATTCAATCAGCGCAATAATTTTTGCAAAATCCGAGAGCAATTTGCCCTACTTCTTTGTTTCTTTAAAATCAAAGGTGGCACGCAAAATTGATTACTATGACTCCAATTTACAGGAATTCCAAGATGGATGTTGGTTTCATAGATTGGGGTACGGGATCAAACCAGGGGAATACTATTCGATCGATGCGTCCGGAACAATCGAGCGAATGAGCTGGGTCCCCGAAGACAGCAAGTTGCTTGGCCCCGATATTCACGGGCGATTATTCTCGCTTTCTCCCTACGATTATGGATTTAGTTCTACCAGCGCAACGGTAACAACATCCACACTTTCAATTTGTGAAAAAGATTCTCGTACTTTTAAACCCATTAGAGAATTTAGCGATGCCAAATATTTATGGGGAAGCATTGATTTTTCTAAAAAAATTCTAATCTTGAAAACTCATCATTATAATTCAAACGCTGATAAAGTTTATCAAATAAACTTAACCGATCCGGAATCCTTTCAGCCGGTCGAAGTTGATTCGATTAAAGCCCTGGGACTTAGATGTGCAACGTTCGGGGATAAAATCGTCGAAGAGACTGATGACGGCTTATGGTTGATAGATCAAAAGTCAAATTCAAAGCTGAAGATTTGGGGTATTGACGCGCGAAATAACTTACTATGAAATGCCGGATGCATGTGGTTAGATCGAAAAGCTTCACTATCTGCAATTTAGGGTTAGTAAATAGGTATTTACTCAATAAACCAAATCGGGAGTATGGTGTATAATAAGGAATTACAAGTTATGAACTTCGAGTTCCAAAACTTATTTGCTTTGTGTAAGGATGGTCAATTACCGCTAGTAAACGATTTAAGTGAAATTTCGCGGTTTTTTTCAAGAAGGGTTTGCGATTTTCGCAAAACTGCGCAAAAAGCGCGAAACTTCACTCTAAGAAAATTTAAAAATGCCTTGGTTTAAATACCCTCAAATAGCCGCTTGCGGAAAGATATTCAACGATTCTCAAAACCGCAATTTTGACATAATTCTCGTAAGCGGAGATGCGTATGTTGACCATCCGTCATTCCCTACCGCAGTGATTGCCCGCTACATTGAATCGCTTGGACTCAAGGTGGCGGTCATTTCTCAACCGGATTGGAAAACTTTGGACGATTTTAAGATTTTTGGGGCGCCGAATTTGTTTTTTGGAGTCACCGCGGGCGCAATGGATAGCATGGTGGCTAACTTTACATCCCTTGGTTTTCCCAGACATTCAGACCGTCTTTCACCCGGAGGGAAGTCAGGTTACCGGCCCAAACGTGCGGCTATAGTGTATTCGCAACGCTTGAAAGAATGTTTTCCCGATGTTCCGATTGTCTTGGGGGGAATAGAAGCTTCTCTAAGAAGGTTCGCCCATTACGATTTTTGGGAAGCTAAAATAAGAAATTCAGTTTTAATAGACAGCGGC
>JACPTH010000543.1 GCA_016192885.1 bacterium
CCATCATAATGCATCCCTTAAACCTACGAGCGAAAATAGAGGTGAAATTTATTTCAATGCCCTAGACAAGGGAGTTCCCCTTACTTTGGCAAGGTTTATTAACAATCGGCTTTCCAAGTCGAATTTGGTATCTCGATCAAAGGTTATTCCGGGTGGCTTTTTTGTCCTTAGGAACAACCCATCCCCGGCGATTTTAACCGAAGGAAGTTTCATTTCTCATTCCATGAATGAAAAAGCCCTTCGAACCGGCAAAGCTCTAACCAACGAAGCTAGGGTATTTCACCAAGCCATTCGCGATGTTTTTAAAAAATCCCCTCTTCGCGTTGAAGCGTATTCCAAGGAACCCGTCCGCGTAACAACTCCATTTTTCAAAATCTTGCTTATCTCAAATAAAATTATTTCAAGCGCGGACCTAGAAATGGATGGACCCGCTCGTAGTACATTCCGAATAGAGAAAGTTCCGATGGTAGGGCAGGTATATTCGCTTTCAAATTCTCGTCCTCTACCTACCGGGGATTATTTTTTAACATTTAACTTCCATTCTCCTGATGGTAGCAGTTCTCCACAGGTTAACATTTCGGTTCAGGTTAGGCACCCCATCGAAAAGGCGACTCTTAACCCGGTAGCGCCCTATATTCCCAAGGGTTTTAGGGGAGCTTTCCCCCTTCAATTAACCTTGAAGGATAACCTTGGAAAGCTTAATCCGTCGGTGGCGGAATTTTCCGTTCAATACGACGGTAAATTTTTTCCCGGGGTTACCCGGCAAGATGGAAAAGCTTGCATTTTGCTTGATTTACAGGGCTCCGAATTGGACTCTCTTAAAGTATCGGTTTTTATTGGCGGGAAAAGCGTGGGTACATTGAAAATACCTATTCTTGATGTTTCTGAAAGCTTTATTCTTGGTAGAGTTCGCTCCGCTTTGACCCATGAAGGAGTCGAAAAAGTTAAGATCCAATACGGCGTGGATAAAGAGATTTTCTCTTCAATAGGGGGTTATTTCTTTTGCGAACTTCCTTATATTTTTAAGAATCTTTTTGTCAAAATGGTTCCTCCTTTTGGTTACTCTCCGGCAAATTTTTGGCTTCGAACCGAGGGGAATAAAATTTCCTTCCATTTGGTTGAACTCCAGGCGCTTCCAACCGCGCTTTTAGATAAAAAGATAGGAGTATTCATTGATCGCGCTTCTGAAACGCGGGCACGGTTTTTTACAAAGGAATTGAGGAAGACGGGGGCTAAAATTTCAAGATTTTCCTATTTGGTTGAGGATGAAACCTCACTTATGGCCCAAGTCGCAAAAGCAAATAGAATGAAAAATTTGGATCTAATTTTTTCTATTAAAGAAGAAGGTCAAAATTTTATTTCGCTACGACATTACCACAAAAGCAAGGTTGCAAAAACCCTTGGCGATCGCTTGGCAACCCGAATGAAGAAAGTCAAGTTTCGTTTTAAAGTGAATGTAGAAGCGGGAGGCGATTATGAACTTGGCCATACAGGCCCTCCAACGATTGTGCTAAGTTTCCCCAAAAGCGCTTCTTCAGGCGAAGTTGGGGAATTTGTAAAGGAAACAGTGGAGGTTCTCAAAAGTGCTTTTTAGAGTTTTTTTCATTTTTAAATTTTTTGGGGTTTGTTGACCACACCCTGTAACATGGTTACCTCAATTTTTTATAGAAAAATATCACTAAGTGGGCATTTTACAATTGTACATCGCTTTGGCATAATGCTTGCTAGTAATTCTTTTGACAAATCAAAAAAATAACTAAAGGGGGTGTTATGAATTTAATAGAGCGTTTTATGGTTCAAGAAGAAGGGCAAGGTCTCGTTGAGTATGCTTTGATTATTGGTCTCATCGCTATTGTGGCTATTGCCGCTCTTACCGCATCCGGCGGAAGCATTAAGGCAATTTTCAACACCATTAGCAGCAGCTTGAGCACCGCGAACTCAACCGTTTCCTAAGCGTTTCAGACCTCAAAAAAGGCCTTCGGGCCTTTTTTGTTTTTTAGGGAATTTAATTTTGCATTTTTTGAAAAATGGATATATTTTGGATCACAGAAAAAATTGAGAGGATTCCCGAATGGATGATTTATTTTCCAAATTTTTTTGGGGCGAAGATGCCCAGGGTATGATTGAATATGCGCTTTTAGTCGGCCTTATCGCGGTTGTTGTAGTTTTCATTTTAACAGCTTCCGGGGGCACTTTGAAAAGCACCTATACAACAATTAGCACTAGCATTGAGGAAGTTAATTCTAGCGTGAGTTCTTGATTTTTATTAGGGAAATAGGTTTATTTTGAATTAGGAGAGGATAATAAGAGTTGCGATGAAATGAGTTTTTCTATTAACTTTTTGGAAAGGCTAAAAAAAAGTTTTGAAGGAGAGGTTTATGGGTTTAGTTCGAGAAATTTTATTTGAGGAAAATGGTCAGGGAATGGTTGAATACGCATTTATTTTGGGCTTTGTGGCTTTGGTGGTAATTGTCGCCCTTTCAACCTCTGGAACCAGCATGCGAGGAATTTTTTCTACAGTCAGCTCCAATCTTAGCAATCCAAACGCCACCGCTAGCCCATAAGCGGTAATTTTGGGCCAATTTAATCTTCGCTCAAAGTTTCACTGAGAAAGGGCGCCCAAAAAATGCGGAAACTTAATAACCGGTTTTGGGGGTAGTTTCCGTTTGCCCTGGTTACAACACTTTGGAGCAACTTGCAAAATTATTCGGAAGCCTGCGCAACCCCTGATTATTAACGCAAGATGATAGAGGAAGCCAATTTACCAAAATGGCCCCCCTTGAAGATTGGCCAATGCGGGAAGGCAGGAAAATTTTGTTGCATAGCGCTTTGGATGTTCGCCCTTGTAAACGATTGAAGATTCTGTAAACCCTGGGAAGCTCCAACTCGCCGCATTGAAGTAGGGGATATTGTAAGGTTCGAATCCCATTATTCTTGCGGCGGTTGTGTCGATTGCCAATGGATCGCGGCCAAACATTACGACTCCCACGTTCTTTGGAGATCCAAGG
>JACPTH010000104.1:0-15183 GCA_016192885.1 bacterium
GAACGTAACCGAAAGAGTCTCCAAATTTTATCTTCAGCCAATCGCCCTCCTTACCCAAGATAACGACTTCATCGTTATTGCGAAGCCTTCCGATGATCCTGCCCCACGGGCCCGCTCGAACATTGAGGGATGAACGCACATTTACGGTTCTTTTCTTGACAGGCCCGCCTGAATCCAGGGTCCCTGAAGAAACTGCGGGGGTCACTTCCGGAGTTTCGCGCGTGCCGGTGGTTTGATCAACCGAAGGATCATACTCATTAAGCGTATCTCTGGGATTGTTTTGGTCGTCCGCATAGATGGAAAAAGAAATGAATGCCGCGAAAAAAACGAAAAGCAAAACAAAAAAAAATTTCATAAAAAACCCCGCTGAAAAGAATTTGTTTCCGATGTAAAAAAATAAGCAAGAAGTGTTCGCGCACTTTTTCCTATCACCTGATTCCTACCCACTTCCCAAAAATTCGGGCTTTCGAATTCTTGACCTTTTGAATGCTTACAAATATAGTTTGCAAGTCAATCCGCCAAAAAGCTATCAACCGGCCCTTTTAATTTAACCAAAGTTTTTATATAACGCCATGGTAAAAGGATTTGCGTCGGCCCCAATGCGTACGGAGCGATTTCGTATGAATTAAAAAAGAAAAGAAGTCCGTCTTTCGAAACAAGGAAATTTTCATTCAAAGCAAACTCATTTTTTGGAAAGGTAAATCCCGAATCTTTTACCTGGGCATCGGCGGGTTTTTCCGTTTCAAGGTTGGGATCATACTCATTCAGGGTCCCTCGAGGGTCTTCTTGCGCCCCAACAATTGAGGCCAGAAAAAGGGTGAGGACAACCCCCAAAAACAGGATCGAAGCTTTCCTATGGTTTTCCATTTTGCAACTCTCTTACGAAAATTGGTTTTTCAATTTTATCATAAATGTTAAGGAATATGGAGAATTGCCGAAGCGGTGAAACTTAAGCTAACGGGAGATTGCTTTCGAAATTAGTTTCCGCCGCGGGCTTTTCTTAAAACGGATTCGACATTATCGCGGCTTGTAATTGGGATTCGTTTTATTCCAAAAGGGTCGCTACCAGGTTCGTTGTAACCGTTGCGGCTGGTGAAGTGTAAAAGAAACCCGCAATCGAAAGCAATTTTTGAAATTTGAGAATTATAGTTCCCATATGGCCATGCCAATGAAATTACCTCTTTGCCGGTTATCTCAAATAAACGCTTCTTTGATTGTTGCAAATCTTGAGAAAGCAAACGAAGCACCGGGTTTGGGTTCGAGCGAAAAGCCCTAAAAATAGTAAGGGTCTTTGTATGCAAGTCATGAGTGTGGGATCCAAAATCAATAAGCCCCGAAAGAGCCATTTCTTTAATCTGATCTTCGGATAAATACTTAGTGAATTGGGGTTTCAGGCCTATTCTTGAAGTAATTACAAAGACGGTTAAAGGGATTTTTAATTTCAAGGCTACCGGAAAAGCATGTAAATAATTACTCTCATACCCGTCGTCAAAGGTGACAAGTATGGGTTTTTTAATTTCTTTGCCGCTCCCTAAAAGAAAGAATCGGGCGGTTTCAACATTCAGGAAAGTGAACCCCGCCTTTTTGAGCGCAATCATGTGGGACTCGAAATCTTGGGGAGTACATGAGACATCGGAACTGACGGGGTCTTCAAAATGATGGTACACCAAAACTACCAACCTGCTTTGAGAAAAAGCAGGTTCTGCCGAAAATGCTAACTTAACAACTAGAAATGAAATGAAAAAAAGATTTCGAGGGAACAAAAATATTATGGCTCAGAAAAAGTAAATAGTCGCGAGCTTCTGCCTGTGGGCTAAAACGCCCGCGACTACTTGATTTACATTTTTTTCAAAACGCTATTTTTTTGCGGCTTTCTTGAGATCCTCTACACGATCGAGGCGCTCCCAGGGAAGGTTCAAATCGGATCTGCCGAAATGGCCATAGGAAGCTACTTGTCTAAAAATAGGTCTTCTTAGATCCAAAGTCTTGATAATAGCGCCTGGTCGAAGGTCAAACAAATCAAAAATGATTTCTTCAATTCTGTCGGGTGAGATCTTTTCTGTTCCAAAAGTGTTTACATGGACGGAAAGAGGCTTTGCAACTCCAATCGCATAAGCAATTTGAATTTCCAGGCGATCGGCGAATCCGGCGGCGACAATATTTTTTGCGATATAGCGCGCCATGTACGCACCTGAGCGATCAACCTTTGTGGGATCCTTGCCGGAAAACGCACCGCCACCGTGGGCTGCCATTCCGCCGTAGGTGTCAACGATGATTTTTCTTCCGGTAAGTCCGGAGTCACCTTGTGGACCTCCCACTACGAATCTTCCTGTGGGGTTGACATAGTATTTCGTTTTTTTGTCAAGGAATTCGCCTGGAACAACCGGTTTTACGGCCTGTTCGATGATATCCGAGGAAATCTTTTCTTGGGGAACATCCGGATTATGTTGGGTTGAGACGACCACTGCGTCAACGCGAATAGGATTTCTTTTCTCGTCGTATTCAAAAGTAACTTGGGATTTTCCGTCAGGCCTTAGATATGGAAGAACATTTTTTTTCCTCAATTCTGATAGGCGCCTATTAATTAAGTGCGCGTAATAAATTGGGGCGGGCATTAAATCCGGAGTTTCCCTGACCGCAAACCCCACCATCATTCCCTGATCGCCTGCTCCGATTTTTAAAAGAGGGTCTTCCTTTTCGTTTGCATCGCTGGCGGAATTTACGCCTTGAGCGATGTCCGGAGATTGCTCGTCTAACGCTACAATTACTCCGCAGGTTTTTCCGTCGATTCCCCAGGAGGCGTTAACATACCCAACTTCACAGATGGTTTTACGAACTATCGAAGGAATATCTACATAACACTTGGTGGTAATTTCCCCCATTACAAAGGCAATTCCCGTAGTAACCGCGGTTTCGCATGCAACACGGGCCATGGGGTCTTTTTCGATGATGGCATCAAGGACGGAATCAGAAATTTGATCGGCTAGCTTATCCGGATGCCCTTCAGTCACGGACTCAGATGTGAAAAAATAATGACCGTTCATTTAACCTCCGGCAAAAGTAAATAATTATCTCTTAAAAACAGTCCCTAAAATAGGGGCTTTTTTATGCTCTTAAGTAGACCAAGGAAATTATAACAACGTATTTTCCGCTAGTCAAGGTTGAACAAATATCCAGCAATTACCGGTCAAGGCAAAAGTTCTCTCTGATTCGCACTGATTATTGCTCCACCGAAAGCTTTAGATCTGCTAAACCAAATCATTTTAAAGTGTCTAAAGAGAAAAAAGCTTTTGCCGTTTAGAGAGGTTTCCAAGAATGAAATTCGACTAGGCTTCCCGGCTCGATTTCTCGAACTTCCGGCGGGACCGCGATAACGCCATCGCTTCGCCCCCCGCAAACAAGATCCGCGGAACTATGGGAAACCAGCGGAACTACATGCGGACCTTCCTTGCCCCATTCCAATTTTGCTTGTACGAAATGCGCCCTCCCACCTTTGGTCGTAACTTTCGAGGAAAGTTTTAGAAACATGGAAGGCCTGCATTCGTTCGGGTTTATTCCGGATAAAACCCGCAAAGCCGGAACGACGAATTCGAAAAAACCTGTCATTGCGCTGAGCGGGTTTCCCGGCAAACCAAAAATGTGACGATTTCGCTCAAGTTTCGCGTACAGAAGCGGTTTCCCAGGTTTCATCGCAACGCCGTGAAAAACGATGGATGCCCCTATTTTTTCAACGGCCGATCTTACAAAATCATATTTTCCTTTTGAAACCCCTCCGGTAAGGAGAATTACGTCGGAAAAATTCGCGGCGTTTGCTATCTCTCTTGATAAATCGTTTACGGAATCTTTAATAATTTGAGATTCAACTACATCATACCCAAATGAATCCAGCGCAGCGCATAACGCGGGGCCGTTCGAATTACGAAGTTCGTGCGTCTCCACGCTTTCATGTACGTCGCGAAGCTCTTCCCCCGTACACAAAACCGCAACTTGGGGCTTTCGAAACACAAGAACGCCCGCTTTCCCTACGGAAGCACAAACCCCGATCTGAAGAGGCCCAAGGATGGTTCCCTTCGCAATGAGGGTTTCTCCGGTTTTTGCGTCCTCCCCTTGCCGCATAATGTTTTCCCCGCGTTTTACCGGAAGATGAAAGAAAACGCTCCTCTCCCCTTCTTGAGCCTTCTCAAAAACAACTACCGAATCCGCGCCTGGAGGTATGTTCGCGCCGGTCATGATTCTCACGCAAGTCCCCTTCGCAATTTGCGGCTGAAATGCGCTTCCTGCCGCAATTTCGCCAACCAGCTCAAGTTCGCAAGGCAATTTTTCGAAATCATCGGACCGAACCGCGTATCCATCCATTGCGGAGCGGTCTGAGGGCGGAATGTCCCGATCGGCAAGGATATCCTCCGCTAGAGCATTTCCCATAGCGTCAGACAACGGTTTTTTTTCGAAACCTAAAAGGGAAATGTTTTTCAAAATCGCGATAGCTTCTTCTGTGTTTATCATTCTGATTTTGATTCCCCCTTTATATCCTACGCGCCGTCCAGTATCTCATAACAAGCCTCATTTTCGCGCATTTTAAATCCGCGGGTTTTTAACCGGGTGATATAAGCCTCATGCCGGGGTTTGAACCTATCGTAAAACCAAAGATACTGCTCCGGGTGACGAAGAATGACGGATTCCAACCACTTAACAATTTTTAAGGTTCTAGAAACCACTTGACGATCATGCGAATCGATGGGTTCCATTGGAAGGCTTGGAAAAAACCGAGCTTCAAATCTATCTGAAATTCCCTTTCGTAGCGAATACAAGGGAACGATGGAAGCGCCCGTTTTAAGACTCCAATTCGCTGGGCCGGCGGGAATGCTAACCCAATGTCCCAAAAAATCTGTGTACACCCCGTGGTTCCCGCCATCCTGGTCGGAAATCATTCCGAGAATCTCCCCGGATTTTAGAGCCTTAAATGCCTCCCGCAACCCCCTGTCTCGATCGTGCAAAACAATTTTTGAGAAAGTTCTAAACTCGTCGAGCGAGGAGCCAAGCTCCTCGTCTTTCTGAGCCATGTAAAACGAGTGCAACGGATAACCACGATGGGCGATCGCAGCCCCTAGAAGTTCCCAATTCCCGATATGAGGAACGATCAAAATCACTCCTCGATTTAACGCCAAAGCACTATCTAGGTTTTCCAACCCGCGCCAAACAAATTTCCTTTCTAATTCTAAATCGCTAATTTCAGGCATTCGCATAATTTCATGCAGGTTTAGGGAAAAATGAATAAAAAGCTTGTCAATCACCGTTGAAACCGGGGACGGAAGAGATAGACCCTTTCTAAAATAAACTCGATCGATAGTTTCAAAAAGGTATTTTCTTTCGGCAATCCATAACCTAGAAGCCAAAACTCCCGCGATTACAGCGAAGGAATGGGTAATTTTCCTCGGGAATTTACTAAGACTCCACGAAAAATCCTTTAAAATTGCTCGAAAACCAAACCTCATCAGGATTTTCCAAGAAGTTTTAACGCAAGATCCGCAACTTTTGAATTTGCCCCGGGTTCTCCAAGGTGATTGATTACCGAGGCCAATTCTAGTTTTTGCGCCTCTTTCGCAGAATGGTTTGTAAGAAGTGAAAAGGCTTTTTTGGCAAGGTTATCGGGAGTTAGATCGCGCTGGATAAGTTCGGGAATAACCATTTTGTCGAGAATTATGTTCGGAAGCCCGATAAATTTGGGAAGCTTGTTGAATAGCTTTGCCATGATCTCGGTGAATAGAGAAACTCGGTACACTATCACCATTGGTGTTCCTATTAGGCAAGCTTCAAGCGTAGCCGTTCCCGAACTAATAAGTAAAATATCGGAAATGGCCATAACGTCGTAAATATGGCCCTCGACTAGTTTTACCGGAATCCCTGATGACTTGAGCTGTTGGTTAAGAACTTTTTTGGGAACCCCATACACCTCCGAACTTTTCGTGGAAATAACCGGAACAAGGAATTGAAGATCCGGCCTCTTTTCCCATAGTATTTTACCTGCGTCTAACATCACTTGAAGAAGAAGCTCAATCTCGCTTCGGCGGCTTCCAGGACAAAGACCTATAACCGGGCGTTTCGGGTCAAGACCAAAGGCGGCGAATGCCTCCTGTTTTGACATGGATGGCTTTGAAATATCCAGAAGAGGATGTCCGACAAATTTGACATTTGCTCCGGCGGCTTTATAAACATCGTATGTAAATGTGAAATTTGCGGCAACTAAACTGATATTTTTTGCGGCATCCGCAATGTCATTGGGGTTTTTCGCGAACTTGCTTGGAGGGAAGTAGTACAAAGTCGGAATTCCCAACTTCCTTGCTCTTCTGGTTAAGCGCATGTTAAACCCAGGATAATCAACTAGAAGCAAAAGATCGGGGCGCTTTTCAGCCAAAAACCGCCTTAATTCCTTCAAGACCATTAAAAGACGCGGCGCTTGTTTAATGGCTTCAACGTATCCAATTGCGGCCCAGTGGGAGCTGTCGTAAAGAAGAGTAACGTCGCGCTTTCTTGTCTGGGGCCCTCCAACGGCAAAAATTTCAAAATCCCCGCGCTCTTTTAAAACATCAATTAATGAGCCGGCATATAAATCGCCTGAAACTTCTCCGGCAACAATAAGAATTCGCTTTTTTGGAGTAACTTCTTTCATGGCCTTAAATTCTGAAAAGCCTTTACCTCGCATTCCGAAATCTTTGATTCAATGATTCTCTCACCGTCCTCAATGGTGGTTTCTTTGGCAATTTGGAAAGGAATACCAATATACATGACGGATTTCGAAAATGGTAAGGGGATCTCGAATTTGTCCCAATTCCTTAGGTAATAACAACGGTCGTACCCTACCCCAATAGGCAATACGTTTGCTTCGGTTCGCTGAGCTAAAATCACAGGCCCTGGTTTGGAAACGTGGTAAGGGCCGCGAGGCCCATCAACCGCAAGCGCAGCCGAAAAACCGCGTTCCATTTTTCGAATAAGTGAAAGAAGGGCTCTGCCCCCGCCTTTTGAGGAGGACCCGCGAACGGTTTGAAAACCGAGGCATTTTAGGCTGATATCTTGAATATCTCCATCCATGGAAAGGGAAGTCAAAATGTAAATCCCGCGCTTGCTGAACTTCGCCAATGGAACAAGCTGCGAGCCATGCCAATGAACGTATAAGACGGGGGAACCGCTTCGTTGAGCCTGGGAATCATTTTCCCAACCCAAGGTTTTGACTCTAAGATTCGAAACCCAAAGCCGTATAAGAAGGGAAGCAGCGCGGCCCGTCATCCGAGTTTTTTGCGGATATCTCGCATCATTATTTGCAAATTTTAGCATAGTTTCAAAGTGTCTTCTCAATAACCAGGGGAATTTTTGATTTTTGATTGCTGATTTTTCAAAAATCAAAAATTTCCCCTACTCTAAGAAGCCTGCTTCTCCATAAACTGAGCGGAGTAAAGATTGGCATAAACTCCTTTTTCAGCCAGCAATTTTGGATGAGTTCCCCATTCGACGATTTCCCCGTTTTGCATAACGATAATTTTATGCGCGTTTACTACTGTTGAAAACCGATGCGCGATGATGAAAGTGGTGCGATTCTTCATGAGAGCGGAAAGAGCCTCTTTAATAAGATTTTCCGACTCCGAGTCAAGAGAAGAAGTTGCCTCATCTAGGATTAAAATTGGAGGATTCTTTAAAAAAGCTCTGGCAAGCGCGATTCGTTGCCTTTGCCCGCCTGAAAGGTTGACTCCGCGTTCCCCGAGAATGGTTTGATAACCGTTTGGCATCGCGGAAATAAAGTCATTTGCATTGGCATATTTTGCGGCTGAAATTATTTCCTCATGTGAAGCTTCCAAACGCCCAAGTCTAATGTTTTCCTCTATCGTTCCGGAAAAAAGTAAGGTTTCTTGCGGAACCAGGCCGATTTGTTTCCTCAGGGATGAAAGGGTTAGGTTTCGAATATCCTTTCCATCAATTTTTATGGCCCCTGCTTGAACCTCATAGAAGCGAGAAATAAGATTCACGAATGTGGTCTTACCCGCTCCGGAAGGCCCAACCAAGGCAATCACTTCGCCGGGCTCTACTTTCAAACGAATATCAATTAGAACTTTCTCAAGATGATTGTATGAAAAAGATACTCCTTCAAACTCAACTTTTCCGCTGCAAGACACAAGCTCCTGAGCGTCTTTCGATTCGACGATATCAATGTCGGAATCGAGAATTTCAAACACGCGTTCCCCCGCTCCAACTGATTGGGAGATAACATTGCTAAGCTTGGACAAGTTTTTAATTGGAGTAAACAAACCTACAAGGGCGGTAAGAAAGCTGATTAATTGCCCCGGATTTAAACGGCCGTGAATTACTTCATACCCGCCGTACCAGAAAATCAGCGAAAGGCCGACGGTATTAATAAACTCAATTATTGGTGAGGTTGCCGTATTTATTCGGGCACCCTTCATGTTCTCGGAAAAATTTTCTTCATTGGCTTTTTCAAAGCGCTTGGAAATAAATGGTTCCAGCGTAAATGATTTAACCACTTTTACTCCGGTGATAAACTCCTGAAGAACGGTTGAAATATCTCCAATTCGGCTTTGCATGCGAATTCCGATTCGCTTCATTTTCCTGGAAAATTTGTTTATCAAAGCGCCTATGAAAGGAATGATTACCACGGAGATAATCGCCAGTTTCCAGTGAAGGTAAAAAATGTAGCCTAGGAATCCAAAAAACGCGATAAAATCGCCAATAATACCGGTAGCGCTTGCAAGCAAGTTTTGCATGACCAAGACATCGCTGGTAATGCGGGTCATGATTTGCCCGGTTAACTCCTTTTCATAATAGGAAAGAGAAAGTCGCTGAAGATGAGAAAAGCATGAAGACCGGATTTCCTTAAGAATGCTTTGGGCGACCCAAGTCATGATGTAACCCTGAAGGAAATTCGTTAATCCCTTAATTCCCATGACAATGACCAAGGAAACCGCAATTATGTGCAACATTGCAAGGTCGCGGTTCATCAGAACATCATTAATTACTCTGCTCATTATCCAAGCGGGGTAAATGGTGCAAAGGGCCATAATAAAGCTAAATAAAACCCCTAGTAGGAGGTATGGAAGATAGGGCTTAAAATAGCCAAGAATTCTTTTAAGAGTTTTCATTTTCCGGACATCTCGCGGAGCCGCAGCAATATATGGTTTGCGACGCGGCTGCTCGCCCCTTTTTCCCCGAGGCTTTGTCTTACCCTTTTCAACCCCGTTTTAATCTCGTCCTGGCGCCCCTTGTCGGCCAAAATTGAAAGCGCCTCAGCGGCAACGGCATCCGGGTGAAATTTCCAGCGAACGAACTCCGGAACTACCTTGTCTCTTGAAAGGACGTTGGGAAGCCCGATATGTGGGGATTGAATCAAGAATTTCGAAAGTATGGAAGTTAGCCAATTGGTTTGATACACGATTATCATCGGAGTCCCGAGAATAGCGGTTTCCAATGTGGCCGTCCCTGAAGCCACAATCGCTAAATCGGATGCCTGAATAGCTTCGTACGTTTGCCCCCTAAGGGGAATAATCGGTAAATTTCTGTTGACTAAATAAGGCCTAACAAGCGTTTCATCTATCGTACCGGCCAATGGAAGAAGAAATCTGGTATTCGGTCGGGAACGAAGAATGTTCTCCGCGGCCGTTAAAAGTCTGGGAAGAATGTAGTAAATTTCTTGCGTTCGGCTTCCAGGTAGAAGGCTTATGACAGGCCCGCCTGAAATGCCAAGACTGTTTCTAAAAGCTTGAACGGGAATCTTACTTTCCACAATTCCAACCAGCGGGTGGCCAAACCAGTTTACCTCCACTCCGGCTTTCTTCCAGATATCAACCTCAAAGGAAAAAACGACGACGGCTTCATCGATCGCGCGGATGATCTTCCTGATTCTGCTTGCGTGCCAAGCCCAAACTTGGGGACAAATAAAGTAAATTACTCGGATGCCCATTGCTTTCGCGACTTCAGCCAATCTTACGTTAAATCCCGGATAATCAATCAATATTAGAAGATCGGGCCTGGTTTCTTCCAAATGGTGCTTGATTTTCCCAAATACGCGCAATAAATGCCCAAGATTCTTAACTACCTCAACGAAACCGATTACCGCCAGATCTTCTATGCTGTACAAGCATTCCAAGCCCGCGCTTTTCATCAAGGGTCCGCCAATTCCTTCTGTTTGCAATGAAGGTTCCATTCGCTTCAAATGTGAAAGAATCAAGGACCCATGAAGATCGCCGCTGGGTTCACCGGAGACAAAAAATAATCGACCCGTGCGTGAATTCATTTTGAACGACTTCTTAATTCGGAGACGGCTAAAAGTACAAGCACTGCACCCGTGGAGCCAAAGGTGCATTTCTCGGATAACAAGGCTTCCCTGAGGGAGTAAGGGGGCCTCGCGCTTGAGTGTTGAAAAAGGTTTCCATTCGGGAAAAACACGGGAATTTGCGAACAATATTTCTTAAAAAGTTCAGGGAACCTATTTAAGAGGTAAAATTCCTCGTAACGTATCATGGTGAAAAACTCGACCCCATAAAATACAAGAACCCAAATTGAAAAAGAAAGATTCCCGCCTATGGTGAGCAAACCAAAAACCTTAAGAAAGTTAGCCAAATAAAGAGGGTTCCGACATATCGCGTAGGGCCCCGACGTAACCAATCTTTCCGCGCTGATTTTTCTGGTACGAGTCGAGGGACCGATATGCATAATCGCCCAAACACGTATCGTTTCCCCGAGAAAAATGATAGGAAGCCCAAAGACCCATCCCCAAAATCTGGGACGCGCTTTAAAAAGTAACCCAATCGCAATCGGAACAGGTAAAAGGTCTCGGAACTTAAAAAAGATCCCTCCTATACTTTGAATCAACGTAAAATAAGAACGCATAATTTTTTGTAAGCCTCAGCGATAAGAAGCACCTTCTTATTTTTCACCATCCATAGCCATTCTCTTTTTCAGTTACCCCAGCCGTTTTTTATTACCGAAAGGATTTCCATTGCCACTTCTAAAGCATTTTTCCCGTCCTCGACGGTTACAAGCGGTTTCTTTTGTTCGCGAACGCAGTTAATAAAATGTTCAAGCTCAAGTTTTAACGGTTCAACTTTATGAACTTCCAATTCTTCTTTTATTATCTTTTCTTCTTTGCTCGCTTTCTTCCTGAGGGTTATCGCTTGGTTCGCGTAATCAAGCGAGCAATATTTGTCAAATTCGAAAATTCGCAATTTCCGAATCACTTCATCACTCACGCGGGAAGCGGTCAGGTTTGCTATGCACCCATTTTCAAAAACTATATGCGCATTCGCGATATCTTCATTGTCTGAAAGCACCGGAATTCCGACCGCATCAATTCGGCCAATTCTAGACCTTACAAGGGAAAGAACGATATCAATGTCATGGATCATAAGGTCTAATACTACACCGACATCCGAAATTCGTTTGGAGAAAGGCCCCATTCGCTGGCATTCTATAAACCTCGGGATTTCAATCATGGATTGAAGTTTAATGATCGCTGAATTAAAGCGCTCGACATGCCCGGGTTGAAGAGTCAATTTATGCTTAAAGGAGAGTTCGAGTAACCCCGTTGCTTCCGCGATCGTTTTTGTAATGGGTTTTTCAACGAAAGTGTGAATGTTCCTTTCGAGAAAAAACTTCGCCATTTGATAGTGAATGGTTGTGGGAACAACAATGGAAACCGCATCGACCAATCCATCAAGAGCCTTAAAATCGGAAAAAAATGATACGGAGTATTTTTGAGCTATTTCCTTTCCAACCGACTCATCAATATCTACCACCCCTACCAAATCTACGCCCTTCATTTCAGCCAAAATACGCGCATGATGCTTTCCCAAATGACCGATTCCAATGACCCCGACTCGGATGGTTTTCAACCTATTCATCCCTCCTTTTAAGGGTAGCTCACTGGGAAACGCGTTAAATTACTACGATCGCCAAGTTCGCGGAGTTGGCCATGGTAACAAGGTCAATGCGATCGAGCAAAAGAGTTTTCTTCTCTTCAATCGCCAAACAACGCGCATTGACTTTTGTTAACGTGGAAGTGGTATCTAACCCAACCACCGGAAGATCAAACCTCATGTCCTGGACGGGGCGTGAGACCTTTACCCAATTGTTTTGGCAATTTCATATCCATATTTAATATCTTGCATCTCTTCATCGGATGGCAATCTGGTTGTTAGGCAGCCTTTTTGGGGAAGAAGCGAGGAAAGAAATGTAGTGGAATCGCAAACATGTATTCCTTCAGAAATAAATTCCGCGGCCAAAGTCTTTAAAAGGGCATCATCAGTATGAATCGGGGTTTTCTCAAAGACTTTTTTTAATCTAGCATCAGGTTTTAGGTGGTTGAACATGTGAGTTTTGGTGATTTTCCCAGCCATTACAATCCGGTTGATTCCCGCCTTAAGAAATGTATCTATTACCGCTTGTAACTCGCCTACGTGAAACCAATGAATCTGCTCAACCAAGCCCTCTAAGTCAGGGGAAGTTTCTTCGCGAAAAGCAACCGCGATAACTTTGTTCCCCTCTTGCCTTGCTGAATCGGCGAAAAACAGAGGGAACCGACCATTTCCTGCGATCAATCCAATTCGAGACAAATTGCTATTCCTAAAATTCAAAAGTTTCTATGTAAAGAAATTCAACTTAAAGTGCCGTTTTCCTTGGATTCATCAGAATCTTTATTAACGGGATCTTCATTGGTTTCATTCTCAAGGGGGATTTCTATTGAATCCGGCGAATCTTGAGAGGCCCGAGTTACATCGGATTCGATCTTCGTCGAGCGGGAGCGGGCGCAATTTTTTCCTTTATTCGATTCCTTTTCAATTCCCTGCTTTCTTTGCCCGCTTGCTGAGGGATTCGATTCTCCCTCAACTTCTCGGAGTTTAGAAGGTTGTGCCAAGAGAGATAGATCAGGCTCAATATCATCCGGGCCTTGTATCCACCAAAGATTTCTACCGCTTCCGGCTTCTTTTCGCACTCGCACAAAACTAAATGGAAAATTAGCCTTTCTCCTATCAAGAAACCCCACAAATAACTTTTGCAAAATGTAGTTGATATCGGTAACTCTTGCTTTCTCGGAGCCAATTACAATTTCGCTTCCGATTTTTGGGAACTTCCCGTGAAACTCCGAGTAATAATTATACTCATATGAAAGGCAGCACAACAGCCTTCCGCAAATCCCGGATAATTTTACGGGGTTCAAACTCATATTTTGGTCTTTCGCCATTTTTGTAGAAACCGGGCAAAACTTATTAATAAATTGCCTGCAACAAACCACTTTCCCGCAACACCCAATCCCCCCGAGGAGTTTGGTCTCATCGCGAACTCCGATTTGTCGAAGCTCGATTCTAATCTTAAATAAGGAACTCAAGACTTTCAATAGTTCGCGAAAATCAACTTTGGTCTCGGCTTTGTAATAAAAAATAAGTCGACTTTGATCGAATAGATATTCGGCCTTTAGAAGTTTCATCGGGAGTTTTTGTTCCTGAATTTTCTCCCCCGCGGTTTTAAAAGCTTTGATTTCACGGTCATGAAGGGAACAAATTGCCTCTCTATCCTGATCATCAACGGGGCGGATTATTTCTTTGATAAAAGAGTCCGTCGCTTCAGATTTGTCTTTTCCTTCCGGAAGAGTCTCAAGTACGGTCGCTAGTTCTCGCCCAGCCTGGGTGCGAACAATAACTTCCTGGCCGGGCAAAGGAAGTAAGGTCGGCTCGCAAAACCAGTGAACAACGGGGAGTTTTCTCAAACGCAAGGCTACGCAACGTCCCAAGGGATGTTTTCTCCAATTCTCATTAACGTGTCTTCCAAAATTAAAGTCGGGTTTACATTATGTGCAAACAAGTCAAAATTACTCAACAATGATTTCAAGCATTCAATCTTTTTCGTCGCCCAATGGCGTCTCGATAAATTCATGATATCTTCCTTTCGGTCAAGGTTCAATAGCAATGTCACATCTTGCGTGTTCTTGAACCGAAAAAAATCGGAATGCCAAAATAATAATGATTGAAAAAAGTCTAAAACATGGCGATTTCCCAAATCTTCAATCATTTGCTGAAATTGCTCCCCGACTACCTTTAATAAAGACGATGAATAATTTTCTTTCTGCCCTGCTAAAAATGAATTAATTTGGTGCCTTATCTCAAGTTTCATCCGATCGATTTTTTCGAATAAATATTTTGTGAACAATGTGGGAAATGCAGCAGGAAGAAATGGAGACAGGGCGATTTCCCTTGTAAACGCCTTTCGAGCCAAAAGAAGAGTAATCGGAGAAACACTCTTGAAACCTTCAAATATTTTTTGAGCAAACTCCAAGGAATTAGCATGAGAAAAAAGATTTTGAAATTCCGCCCCTATTTTTCCCAACTCAGAAAGGTACCAAACTTGAGATTCTCCAAGAGTTTTCCCTTGGTTTTGAACGAAAGTTTCCTGCGAAGATAAGTGTTGTAGGGTCATTCCAAACAATCCGTCGCAAGCCGAATAAATCATGCAAATTTCATCCGGCGGACGATTAATAATCTTATAAAGAGTGTCCCTAGCCGACTGATGAGAAGGAGAGCGAAAGTATATTTTAACGGCTCGGCTTTTAATCGTATTAACTATTCGATCAGGATTTTTTGCAAGCAAAATAAACAGAACTCTTGGAGGAGCTTCTTCTAGAATTTTTAATAACGAGTTTGAGGAAAACTCATTCAACCGATCCGCCGGGTCGATAATGAAAATCCTCCATTTCCCGAGAAATGGATTCAAAAAGGCCATTTCATGCATCCTCCTAACCTGGTCAACCCTAATTTCCGTTCCGATCGGAGTCAAAAAAGTCACGTCCGGGTGAGTATCCAAAAGAATACGCTTGCAAGAAAGGCATTTTTCACAACAATCCCAAAACCCTTCATTCGTTGGTTGAGGAGAAAGACATTCTAAAGTGGCCGCAAAAGCCTTAGCAACCCTTCGTTTGCCGACCGATTCTGAACCAAGAAAAAGATACGTTTGGAATATTTTATTCTTCGAAAGGGAGTTAACCAAACTTCTAACCGGTTCATCCTGAAGAAACACTCCCTGAAATTTTAGGCTAGCTACTACCACGAACCCTCCTGCTGAAGAAAATTCCCGCAAAAAGGGTCATTGAAACCAGCATCATAGTTATCAACAACTCGAAACCCTTATGGCTAA
>JACPTH010000104.1:15231-16327 GCA_016192885.1 bacterium
ATGGCTAATCCCGGCGGTAAGAATCGCTAAAAGCCCAAAACAAGAGGAAACCATCCATAAGAACCTTGTGGTATCGGCTTTTGAAAATCCTATTTTTAGTAACTTATGGTGAAAATGTTCTTTGTCGGCCTGGAAAATGTTAACCCCGTTTCTACGTCTTCGAACTATCGCATAAACAACGTCAAGAACCGGAAGTCCGAAAGCCAGAAGAGGTACAACAAACGGAAGAAGTATGGTGCCTTTCGCAGCCCCCGCAATTGATAGGGCCGCGGTTATAAACCCAAGAAAATATGCCCCTGAATCCCCCATGAAAATCGTGGCGGGAAAAACGTTGTATCGCAAAAACGCCAGAATTGCTCCCATCAGCGAACCGGATAAAATTAGAACATTATGCATTACTAAAACGTCCTGCGTATGCGGCGTGGAAAGACGGACGGCCAGAAGAGTAGAGAGAGCGATAAAAACAATTCCTCCCGCAAGCCCGTCAACCCCGTCAATAAGATTAACGGTATTGGTTAACCCTATCACCCAAAATAAGGTAAGAGGATAAGTCAAGAAACCAAGCGAAATCAAGCCTTTTCCAGCCAGAAAATCGGTTACAAATTCAATTCGGACGTTAAAGAAAAACAAAATCAGGCAACCAAATAATTGCCCAAGCAACTTTACTTTTGGACGAAGATTATAAACGTCATCAAGAAATCCTAGGAAGAAAATCCAGGTAGCGCCTAATAAAACCCCGGCGGTATGAGGTTCTACAACTAAAAAAGGAATCGCCCCGACAAATGAGGAAATAAAAAGGGCTAGTCCTCCAATTCTCGGAATTGGAGAGGAATGAATCTTTCTGAGACCAGGCAAGTCTACAAACCCCAAGCGCATCGCAACCCCTCTTACGAGGGGCACGACAAGGAGCCCAGTGGCGCAAGCAATTATGAAAGGTATAATTATCTGTGGCAATCGGAAAGGAAGTATAACAAATTTCACCCCAACTTCCAAACCCGGTCTTTTTTTTCCGGAAAAAATTGCACCACGTTTAACCTCATGTTAGAATGCGTTCAATAAGCACGCAACGAAAATGCCTTGGTAAAAAGTTTTCTTC
>JACPTH010000544.1 GCA_016192885.1 bacterium
AAACAAAAGGTCGTCCGGATCGGGGTAATCAACGGTCCATCCCATGCGGAAGAATGGTGCCAGGCCGCTTTCTACGCTGGTCAAATGTTCTTGGAAATCCATTTCGCGAATGCTACATTTTATTCCTATGTCCCTAAGATTAGCCAGCACAAATTCCCCAATTCTCGTATGGAAGGCATCCTTATTAGTTTGAAGAAAAATCTCGGGGAACCCTTTGCCTTCGGGATACCCTGCATCAGCCAAATATTTCCGGCCTTTTGCGACATCGTAGGCATAGCTTTGCAAATTAGGATTATAGGCGACAATTCCGGGGGGGATTACCCCCCGAGCGACTTTCGCCCTATCGTTAAGAATTAATTTTACAATTCCTTCGCGATCTACGGCGTAATTGAAAGCAATTCTAACTTTTGGATTATCAAATGGGGGAAGGGTTACGTTGAAGCCAAGGTAATGCGTTCCCCAGCGACTACTTTCTTGAAAAAGCGGGTACCATTTTGGGTCTTGCTTAATATTCATGAACTCAGAATTTGGAACGTCGGTATGCTGAAGCTCTCCCAGAATAAATGCGCTAAACCTTTCTTTCTCGTCTTTTATTACGGGAAACTCAATTTGGTCGAGATAGGGCCTTCCCCGAAAATAGTTTAAATTTGATTTTAAAATAATTGTCTCTCCTACTTTTCCTCCCCATATAAAAGCTCCGGTTCCTACCGGGGAAACCCCGAAACTTTCCCCAAGGCTTTCCGCGTCTTCAAAAGGAACAATAAACGCGTTCGAAAGAGCTAAAAGGGATAAAAATGGAGCAAAGGGTTTTTCAAGCGTAAAAGATATTGAGTCTGATGCCAGAATTTTGATTCCCTCTATTCGCTTTGAAAACCCTTCATTAAAGGATTTTGCTCCATTAATAACCCAAAAATTTCGATTCCGTTGAACCTTGCTCTTGGGGTTTAGGAGCCTATGGAACGTATAAGAAACATCTTCCGCGCTCAAAAGGCGCCCTCCGTTTCGCGTAGGTTGGTTCTGGGCTCCACTGGACGCATGAAAGCGACAATTCGCCAAAAGTTTGAAAGTATATGTCAAACGATCTGAGGAAAGTTCCCAGGATTTGGCCAAAGCGGGAACAACCTTAGTATCGCTATCAAATTCTACCAAACCATCAAAGATTTGCCTCGCAACTTCATGCGAAAAGGTGTCGCCAATATCTTTCGGGTCTAGAGTGGTAACAGATGAATTAAATGCCCTTCGGTAAAGACCGCCATAAATTGGGGATTTTGCTC
>JACPTH010000545.1 GCA_016192885.1 bacterium
CTAATGTCTTTCCGCGAAAGCCGCAAAACCTTCTTTGAAAAAAGTGCGAAAGTTCACTAAAGGACAAGGTGAAATATTGGGAACAAAGGTTTGAACTACTTGCAAAAATAAGGAACCCGATGGCGCACAATCGCTGCGAAACCATTCCCGAATTTGAGCGAGAGCAAATGGAAGTTTTTTCTAAAGAAACAATCAGTCTTATTGAAAATTTCAAAAAAACGATTATTGAAAGTTTGTAACTTTTTGCTATCATTGTTCAGAAGTATTGAATTGGCGTTCCGATGGTAAGTGTTTTTTCCCGCGCCAAATGGGGGTTGGAGTTCCGCTTAAAATATGCTCCTGATGTGAATCGATATAAATTCCGCCAAATCCCCCAAATGGCTAGCTTTATTAATTGGTGAGCTCAACTTTATGGACCCAAATTACATGGGAGAATTAATTAGCCATTCCCCTGAAGAAACCGTTTCTCACGGGAAAGCCATGGGTGAGAATTGCGCGAAATCAATGGTTCTTCTCTTCGGGGATTTGGGAACTGGTAAAACTCTTTGGACAAAAGGATTCGCGAAAGGGCTATTAATTTTATCCGATGTGTACAGCCCAAGTTACACTATCTTAAACCGGTACAAAGATGGGGGAAAAAAATTGTATCACTTTGATCTTTATCGAATAAATTATATGGAAGAACTAGTTGACATTGGGCTTCTTGAAATTCTTGATGAAGGCTTCCCTGTGGTCATTGAATGGCCGGAACGTTTTCCTGAATTAAAAAAATGGCCTCACTTATCGGTAACTCTTCTTGAAAACGGCCCAAACTCACGAAAGATATTTTGGGAATTTAATGGGTGACGTTCGAAAATTCCCATATTTATTTTTGGATTCCTCTGAAACATGCATAAGGGGCCAAATTTCGCAAGGCGCTAGTTTTTTCTCCCGCAGTTGGGAAACCCACCACCGCTTAGATGCAATGATAATCTCAATTTGTAATGAGATGCTCAAGGTTTTTGATTTGGACCTCCTAGAAGTTAACCGATTCGGAGTCTGTATCGGCCCCGGGAGTTTTACCGGTTTGCGTACGTCAATCGCATTTCTTCGCGCGCTTGCTCAAGTTCTCGAAAAACCGCTTAGAGGAATTGATCTTTTTTCCTGGGCTTCCCAAACTCTTTCTGATGCAGGGGTATCAGGACAAGTCCAACTTGTCCTCCCGACATACCGAGGGCAGTTCTTTATCGCAGAAATGAATCTCCCAATTTCCGATTACTTAGAAGTTCCAAAACCGGTACTTGTACCTTCATTTGATTTCCCAAAAATTCAGCAGGTTTATGGAATTAGGTTTGAAACGTCTAAGATACCTGGAATTTTCCCATCCCCGGAAGCCCTCGATTTTCTAATGGAAAAACCGATTAAAGACGGGTTTCAAGAGATCTTAAAGGTCGCGCCTTTGTATGTCCTTCCTACCCAAGCGGAGATCAATCTTTCCAAGGTTGAAACTAAATGATTACCCTGGGAATTGAAACTTCCTGCGACGAAACCTCGATCGCATTGGTCGCGGATGGAACAAGCATTCTCGCGAATATTGTTTCTTCGCAGATCGAAATTCACCGCAGATTTGGCGGGGTTGTACCGGAAATTGCTTCCCGAAAACATCTTGAATCAATTTCTCCGCTGTTACGCGAAGCTTTGTCGGAAGCCCGAATCGAATTTCGTCAAATCGACCAAATCGCGGTAACCATGGGGCCCGGCTTGGTGGGAGCCCTCATGGTCGGAATAGCCACCGCGAAGGCTTTATCATGGGCTCTTAAAATTCCTCTTTTACCCGTTAACCATATTGAGGCGCATTTGTCTGCGGGTTTTCTCGCCCTCAACAAACCTCCCTCTTATCCGTTCTTGGGATTAATCGTTTCCGGAGGGCATTCTAATCTTGTCGTGGCCGACGGGAACCGAAAATTTGAGCTGTTAGGAAGAACTCTCGACGATGCGCCCGGCGAATTATTCGATAAGATTTCACGCAAACTTTCTCTTGGCTACCCGGGCGGGCCCGCTATTCAGAAAACCGGCGAAGGAGGAGATCCGATGCGATACAACTTACCGAGGCCGATGCTTGGACAAGGTTTCGCCTTCAGTTTCAGCGGCTTAAAAACCGCGGCTCTAAATTTGATCCGATCAGAAGGGGAAAAACTTAATGTTTGCGACCTTTGCGCCGCTTTACAAGCCGCGGTTGCCGAAACATTTTCTAAGAAGGTAGTTTCAGCGCTGGAAAAAACTGGCATTTCGCGACTTGTAGTTTCAGGGGGTGTTGCGGCAAATAAACTTCTTAGAGAGTATTTGGCAAAAGTCGCAACGAAAGCCCAAATTGAACTTTTGATCCCGCCGCCCCAATTATGCACGGACAATGCCGCGATGATCGCATCCAACGGTTTTTTCGACGCTTCGTATTGGGAAAATGATACGACAGGGTTGAGCGTAAAGGCGGATTGGCAGATGGGAGATAATCTATGACCGAAACCGCCATTCGAGTTCTTTCCGAAGAAGTAATAAATAAGATTGCCGCGGGTGAAGTTGTAGAGCGCCCCGCCTCGGTCGTAAAAGAGCTTATTGAAAATTCACTTGATGCAAAAGCTCGAAGAATTGAGATTGAAATCAAAGATGGAGGCCAAAAATTGATTGAAGTGACTGACGACGGGTTTGGAATGAGCCCCCAAGACGCCGTTTTGGCCTTTACAAGACACGCGACCAGTAAAATAACTACCGACGAAGACCTTGCTTCCTTGCTAACTTTGGGTTTTCGAGGAGAAGCCTTGGCAAGCATCGCAGCGGTATCAAGGGTTACCCTAACCACTCGCAAAGAGGAAGCGGAACTTGGAACCCGCGTACAAGTTGACGGAGGGACGGTGAGAAGCATCGAACCTGTCGGAAACCCTCGCGGGACCATAGTACAGGTAAAAAATATTTTTTTCAACGTTCCGGCAAGAAGAAAGTTCTTGAAATCCCAACAGGGTGAAATGGCCCAGATTTCCGACGTGGTAGGGCATTTCATGCTCGGATACCCGGAAATTTCCTTTCGCTTCACTCGCGGGAATTCGCCCGTAGCCGTTACCACCGGTTCAGGGAATCTCATCGACGCTATCGTTGCGGTGTACGGCCCGGATACCGCCCGAAACCTGCTTCCGCTCAAATGCCCGTCGGGTCTATCAAATTCAGGAATCTCAGTTTCCGGTTTTATTTCCCCGCCCAATGCGGCAAGAAAAGTCTCGCGATTTATGAGCACCTTGCTCAACCGGCGATTTGTAAAATCCAAACTTATCGGCCAAGCGATATCGAAAGCACTATCGTCTTTTTTCCCAAAAGGCGGATACCCTGTTTTGATTCTTGATCTTCGAATTCCGGGCGATATGATTGACGTGAATGTCCATCCCCAAAAAACAGAAGTCAGATTCAAGGACGAGCACTGGATTTTCGGGATTCTGTACGAGATTATTCAAACAAGCCTTTCAGGGCTTCGGTTGCTCCCCC
>JACPTH010000085.1:0-3832 GCA_016192885.1 bacterium
AAAAGTCATATTATTTGCCTAACGAGACTGTCGGGAAAGCGAATTATGAAATTCTATGATAGGTGGGCTCATCCGAAAAATGCGGACTCCGGGTCTATCACATTGGATTTTAGCTCGATTTGCCACTTGTTAAAACTATCGGGTGAACCGGGCCCGTTACTATCATTCGCGAAAACGTTCCAAATGGCGCTAAACGCTCCAGCACTAATTCCTATCCGCTCTCCAACAATTCTGACTGCTGAATTCTGGATTCTGAATTCTACCGCTCTGAACGGTTACAAGTTTAGGTTCGTTAATCGTTTTTCCTGGAGATGACTTTTGCCAACCCTTCAGGATGAATAGACTCTTCCAAGTCTTTGACCATTTGGGAATCACCGTTAATATTTCCGTTTTTGACAGGCGTATGCCTTCCGGTTTTTGTGGAAACTTCCATCGTAAAATCAGGATCGCATGGGATTTCCCTAACTCCATCCCAGTCAAGTTTAAATGCCTTAACCAACTCATTTCGTCTCGACAAAAGGCGTTCAACCGCGACTTTTTGGGCGAACGAAGGCCATCCGCTTTCGGAAAAACATCTTTCCAGATCGGTTCTTGAAAGAGCGGCAATTCGGAGAGCCATCCAGCGGGCATCCGCCCAAGTGCATTCTTTCCAAGCTTTTGGAATATACAACGGGCGCAAAAAGAAATTGATTGTCGTGGGATAATAAACGATGAAAGATTTTTTGAAATTGTTGAGTTGCCCCGAAGAGCGCAAACTACCCAAAGTACAACCCAAATCGCTCTGAAACTCGACGTGTCTATCAAAGGCTCCGGTGGATAAATTATACAAAAGGCCCACTCGGCTGTTATCATCTTTCATATCTTTGTTCTTTATCCACGCGTTGAAAACCAGGGAACTTCTGGCAAGTCTGTCATCCGGCGCTCCGACATTTGAAAGAGAAGCGCCCCCCAAGCGTTTTATAGCCGGATTAAACAACGATAACTGACATTCTTTGAATAAAACATAATTTGCCCCGATGTATGCTTTATCAATGGATTCCCTTTCGGCCATTTGTCGATCTATTTTTCCTGATTCTAGCGCCTTTCCGTCCGAGTTTACTTTCATGCTTTGTTGAAGCTGATATCGATTGATATGAAAATTGAATTTGGAATTTTCCATCTTGTTAGAAAGTTCGGAAAAGGTTTTTATTTCATTAGGGTAAAATACGACCCGTTTTGCATAGTCGAAATCAAAAGCGGAATTCTTTTTATCTACGGAACGAATTAGATTTGTCATATCCTTAAGGAATTGGGAGTAATGATTTCCCGGAAGGGCCGGGTTTAGTCCGACATGGTTTGGAGGGGGCTGGAGCCTTGAAACTTCAAGGTGATTTAAACCCGCAAGCTCGTTTTGGGAAACAGGACCGGTGCCGTCTTTTCGATAAAGTCGCGCGGCTTCTTTATTCGCCCACCGAGAGCCGAGTTTATTTTTGGGGTCAATTACGTTCGGAACGTTCAAAATAAGCGGTCCGCCTACCAGGTGGGAAAGAGTTCCTAATCCTCGAATCAACTTCGGGGGTTTTTTACTTTCACGGATATCGGCGAGAATTCCATAATAGATTCTTTGAATTCTCATGAATTCACGCTCTTCTTGATCGGAGAGGGGTTTTCGGTTAATTCTATCAAAAAGAGATTTCGAATCCGCGAGCACCTTATCGAAAGCAATCAAATTCGGGTTCTGGGCAACCTTTTCAGGTTTTCCGGGGTATTTTTGTTTTAGGTCTTCATGAAACGAGATTCTTTCGGAGTTTAAAATTTCAATTAATCGACCGACATTTTCAATACTGCAGGGATGAAATTCAAAATCCGGAACTTCATCTTGGATTGCAAAAAG
This sequence comes from bacterium, assembly GCA_016192885.1. Taxonomy (GTDB): domain Bacteria; phylum Muiribacteriota; class Ozemobacteria; order Ozemobacterales; family Ozemobacteraceae; genus JACPTH01. Next base: position 1,874 of record JACPTH010000085.1, read on the forward strand.
AGGCGTCAAAATAAAAAACCCCATTAAAGTGAAAATTAGACTCTTCATAATTTGTTTCATAAATGTTTTTTTTCTCCAAAATTGAAAAGGTTGATGAAAAAAGTTGGCTAATTCGAGTTAACTAGGAGAATTATAACATTAAAAATTGAATTTAGGTTTACCCTTTAATCACTCCGAGGGGGCGGAGTTTTTCTATAGGTTCGATCAGGTCAAGCTGGTTTTCAATTACCTCCTCAATTTGCTTATACGCCTGCGGAGCTTCGCCAAAATCATATTTTAAGCCTTTTTCCTTACTGCGCTTGGAAGAATAGCCGCCTTTTTTCCATCTGTCAAAAACGACACCATCCATTGCCCGATTGCATTCCTCTAGCGAGAGCCGGCGGCTTGCCTCATTTCGTCCCATCCTTCGGCCCGCTCCATGCGAACAGGAAGTGAAGGATTCAGGGTTTCCCAAGCCCCGAACGATGTAAGAGGAAGTTCCCATGCTTCCTGGGATTATCCCAAGCTGGTTTTCTCTCGCGGAGGTGGCACCTTTCCGATGAATCCACAGGTTTTTCCCAAAATGATTTTCAAGGGCTGCGAAATTATGGTGAATATTTATTTCTTGTACAAAGCCTGTTCCGGCAATATTTTCCGCAAAACCTTCCTTAAAGATTTCCATCATCCTTCTTCGGTTTTCAAGTGCGTAAGCAAGGGCGAAATTCATATCGCGAATGTAATCCCTGCCTTCTTGGGAATTGATGGGAAGAAAAGCGAGATCGGCGGATGGCAACATTGCATGCCATTTTTCATTAAGTTCCTTAGCCAGGCGATGGTAAAAACTTGCGACCCGATAGCCCAGATTTCTAGACCCTGAATGAAGCATCAGCCAGATATCATTTTCTTCGCTTGTTTGCACTTCAATAAAATGGTTTCCGCCTCCCAAAGTGCCGAGATTTTTTTTGTCGCGATCGGACCCGGTTTTTTCTAGCCATGGAGGCTCATTCCCGGCAACACTCTGCTCGAATTTGTCAAAGCCCTCCCATTGTTGAGGTTTCTTATGGGAATTTCCTTCACCAAGCGGTATTTGATCCTTAACTTCATCAAGGATTTTTCGGATTTTTCGCAAATCATCCAATTGATTTGCTTTAGCCGTGGTTTTAATCGCTCCCATTCCGCACCCGATGTCAACGCCGACGGCATTTGGAATAACCGAATCAATGCAAGCAATTACTCCGCCGATGGGCATACCATAACCTACGTGACAATCCGGCATCAATGCTACATGAGAATAGACCGAAGGGTGGGCGGCTAGGTTCGCGGCTTGTTCCATTGCCTCAGGTTCAATGTCCGAACACCAGGATTTCACCGGAACTCTTGCGTCCGGGGAGATATCTTTCTTATCTTTTATCCATTTCATCGTTATTTCTCCGCTTGTTACATTCAGGAAAGATTGAAAATTAATGAAAATCAGTTTCCAATAGAGACTTTATGATAACCGTCTTTTACCTTTGTACAATTTATTTGAATGTCCATGAACTTCTTTATTATTTCTATGTTTGTGGTTAAATGCGAGCTAAGTTCTACGGTCGTGAAACTACCTCCGCCCGAAATCGCCAAGGGCAGCAAAATTTGGTCCGCGAGATGCTCGTCAGTTGCGGCTCCGTACTTGTACAAGCGATTAGCCGCCGAACTTACCGAATGTGCGACCTTGTTTCGTGATACCCCTAATTCTCCAAATCCGGTGAAGGCTGCAAAGCTATTTTCAAATTCAAGGAAAAGCATTGCTACGTTACCGGGTCCCGGCGATTGAATCTTTTCCGCGCTAGCTTGATTTAGCGGGAATCGGATGGAATTGCAAATCAGCTTGATTTCATCATCCGCTATTTCCCATGGAACTTTTGAGACCGCAGCCATAGCCTCGGAGCGAATAAGATTTCCGCGTTCATTTAAATCCAATGGGTTTTGTTTTTTTGATAT
>JACPTH010000085.1:3842-10594 GCA_016192885.1 bacterium
ATTTGGGCGTCACAATTCACCCCCAATTTTGCCATTACAGGTAAAAAAGTCCTTTGGATGAAGTGGAATGGGGGTGCCCATGGGTTGTGAGTCCCTCCTTCAAAGTGAAGAATGGATTCAGCGTTAGCGGTCATTAAAGGGGGGAAAATTGTTTGAAAAACTAGAGTCGCGCTTGCCGCGGTGCCGATCGAGAAATGATACTCCCCGGGTTTTACCTTTCCCGGAACAAACTTCAGAGATTTAGAGCCGATGTAATCCCCGTTAACTTCAGCTTGGCAAATAGTTTGTGAGGCATTTACGGCGGTTAAATGTTGTCGCATTAGGCCAGGTTTTTTTCTATTGCTCCGGATGTTTGTAATTTCGAAAGGTTTTCCAAAAAACATGGATAACGCAAGCGAAGTTCGAAGAATTTGGCCTCCCCCTTCGCCCAAAGACCCGTCAATAAGAATCATTTTTTTCCCCCCTATCCGGTCAAAATTTACCTGTTAGAACGGCAAAAGCAACAATTTGCTTGTTAGGAAAATTACAACATGTTTACGAGTTTATCGGTCAGCCCTTTTTCACTAATTACCAGATTTAACTTTGATTTTTCCGCGACTCTTTCAAGCACTTCGAGTTCTCGAAGTCGCATAAGAGTGGGATTCTGTTCAAGCATCTTCGCGGTGTTACACTGGCTTCGGGTTGCGGCGGTCTCTTCTCGTCGGACGATTTGGTTCGCTTCCGCTTCTTTTTGCGCCCCAACCACGCGATTCATAAGTTCTTTAATATCCCCGGGAAGTATGATATCCCTAATTCCAAAGTAAACAATTTCCAACCCAAATTGATCCGCCTTGGATTTTACTATTTCTAAAATTTCATTTGTTAGGACATTCTTATCGATAAGAATATCATCGAGTTTTCGGCTTCCAATTGACGACCGGAGGATTAACTGACATTCCCGATAAATAGCTTGGTCAGGGGTTTCTGAAATCTGAACTGATTTTCTTGCGTTTACGACACGATAACTGATGATCGCATTTAACCTAAGCGAGACTTTATCGAGAGTAATGATTTCCTGCCCGGCCATATCCAGCAACTTCTCGCGCAAATCAATTTTTACAAATTTTAGAGTTCCGGAATCCTTCCAGAAGGAATAATAACCGGGTCCAAGCTCGGAAACAAAGCAACCATCTTTATAGTAAAGACACGTTTCAAAGGGTTCTATGAGGATAGATCGAAGAACGGCTTCACTTTTGGAATTTTGGGAAATCTTAAAGAGCATTTTATGGTCGAAGCGGGGATCATCGGTTGAAATTCGCTCGATCCGTAATTCTCTGAAACGTTTCCAGATTGCATGTTTCCCGGTGGAAAGGATTCTTTCGAACCTTCCGTCTACCCAAAGAAGCGCCCGCTCGTTGTCCTTCAAATCAACTACTTCAAGAAATTCATCAAGAAGGCCGCTTTGAATGATTTCATTCAATTCGGGGTGGGAAACAAGCAAATCCTTTTCCGATAAGATATCTATTCGCTCTCCAAGTATTTCCTTGGTAATGTACCAGCTTGGAAGAAGGGCTTCTACAAGTTTGTCATTTTTGAAGCGAAGACCTACTTGATAGTTGTTGACCCTTTTAAATTTAAGCATTTTTTTCTCCTTTAATTTCTTAAAATTTCCAAAGAAACTGAATTGTTAGCAACCCAGGAAAAGCATTGTTTAGGGCCTTCAGGGCAGTTCCCCCAACCACCGCATCCCTTTTGGTGGGGTTAATTTTTCCGAATTGAAGATCGCTTCTTTGAACTTCCAATATCCCGAAAGCTCAACTGAAACTTCCTCCAACCTGGAATTTCAAAAAACCGCAAAACCTTGGGTGATGTTGCCAATCCCACTGCATGTACAATCGCTCTAATCTGACACACTCTAACCAGATTTTTGGTGGGACCGGCGGGCGATTGGAATCCCTGCCCTTCCAGCAAATTTAGCGTCTTTCGACGCGTTCTTCGGCGCAGGACTCGAACCTGCAACAGGTGGTTCAAAAACCACTGCTCTACCATTGAGCTAACCTTTCGCTGGCGTCGTATCCAAAACCGTTGCCGGAACTAAGTAACCCAGGGGGCCTGAGCCGGCGGCCGGATCAACCAGCATAAGAACATTTCGCAAACTTCTTGCCAAGTTTTTCCTTTGGTGAAGATTTGTGATAATCGGCGGGAAATGAGATGTTCTTGTTTCATGTCAAGTTTTGCTTGAGTTTTATCTTATAAATAAATATATTAAGATATAAAATTTTATAATTAAGATGGTTGGTTTTTATCTTCAGCGGAGCAATTTTGAAATCATGAAAAAAGTTGTCATCGGATTTTTGGGTTCAACCCTTGATAACCGTGGGAAGGGTGAACGGTGGGAAAAATGGCGGCCTTCCGTCTCTGTTTGTCAACACGACGATTTGTTGATAAGTCGATTTCATTTAATTCACGGTTCGAAAAATTCGGTTCTGGCGAAGCAAATTAGGGAAGACATAATATCGATTTCACCTGAAACAACCGTTGTTTTTGAGGAAATGGAGTTTAAAAATCCATGGGATTTTGAAGAGGTCTTTTCCGGTCTCCTTGATTTTTCCCAGATTTTCCATTTCAACCGCGACTCTGAAGAACTTCTTTTGCACATCACTACAGGAACGCATGTAGCCCAAATTTGCATGTTCCTTTTGACGGAAGCGGGTTTTTTCCCGGGAAAACTTCTTCAAACAGGCCCTGGACGGAGGAATTCGTCACCGGGGAGTTACGAAATAATCGACCTTGATCTTTCCCGGTACGATTGCATTGCAAAGCGATTTTCTCAGCAGGTCCATGATGATATCTCGTTTTTAAAATCCGGTATCTCCACTTGCAACAAAAATTTTAATGAACTCATTTCCGAGGTAGAAAAAGTTACCATGAGAAGTTCTACTCCGATTTTGCTAACCGGCCCAACGGGTGCGGGAAAATCGCGTCTTGCCCGGCAAATTTTTTCGTTGAAAAAACAGCATTTGAAGTTGTCGGGGAATTTTATAGAAGTAAACTGCGCGACTTTGAGGGGGGATATGGCCCTTTCCGTTCTCTTTGGGCATCGAAAGGGAGCGTTTACCGGGGCGACCGAGGACCGTCTTGGTTTGCTTCACTCGGCGAAGAATGGAATCCTTTTTTTGGACGAAATTGGGGAGCTGGGTCTGGACGAGCAGGCAATGTTGCTGCGAGCCATCGAGGAGAAGAGGTACTTTCCGGTCGGATCTGACCAGGAAGTTGAAAGTGAATTTCAGCTAATTTGCGGAACCAATCGCGACTTAAAAATCGAGGCAAAAAAGGGAACCTTTCGGGAAGATCTATTGGCAAGGATTAAATTCTGGAGTTTTAGGCTTCCAGGATTGAATGAGCGAATCGAGGATATTGAGCCTAACATTGTCTTTGAATTGCAAAGCAAATCAAAAGAGTTCGGGAGACCGATTAATTTTAGTCGCGAAGGCAAGGATGAGTATCTGGAATTTGCGACTGGGCCGGATGCCTTATGGAAATCCAATTTCCGAGACTTGAACAATTCCATTTCTCGGATGGCCATTTTATCCGAGGGAAATAGAATAGTAGTTGAAGATGTTCGAAAAGAAATCAAGCGTCTAAAATCAGAATGGGCAATGGACAATATGGAGGGAAAGTTTTCTGAAATTTCAAATTTGATTGGGGAGGACTCCGCATCAAAAATAGATTTGTTTGATAAAATACAACTAAATGAGGTTATTCGAATTTGCAAAAAAAGTACAAGCCTTGCTCAGGCGGGGCGAAAATTGTTTTCCGAATCTAGAAAACTAAAACGGAAAACCAACGACAGCGATCGCCTTCGAAAGTATCTTCAAGGTTTTGGCATAACCTGGGAAATCATTTCATCAAAATGCGTAGAATAGTGAGATTGGTATTTCAGGTTTCGTAATATCCCCCCTGTTCTATGTTATAATCTCTCCTCAAATGTATCACACGAATTTCGTTCATCTTCACGTTCATAGCCACTACAGCATCCTTGACGGTGCCGCGCCGATAAAATCAATTTTAGATTTGGCTCGTCGTTTCCGGATGCCTTCAATAGCCCTAACCGACCACGGAAACATGTTCGGAATTATTGAATTTTACCAGGGAGCATTGAAGCGTGGAATCAAACCTATTTTAGGTTTCGAGGCTTATCTTGCACCCAAGGGTAGGCATGAAAGGACGGGCCATCGAAACAACCCAAATTACCACTTGATTCTTCTTGCAACCGACCTGAAAGGTTACAAAAACCTGGTGAAGCTTTCGACCCTTGGGTACACCCAGGGTTTTTATTACCGTCCAAGAATTGATTGGGAGCTGCTTGAAGCGCATCATGAAGGTTTGATCGCGCTAAGTTCATGCCTTCACGGTGAGATTCCATGGAAATTGATGAAAGGCGAGGATGAGGAGGCTATCAAAGCTTCTCGAAGATATCAAGATCTTTTTGGAAAAGACCGGTTTTACCTTGAAATTCAAAACCACGGTCTTTCAGAGGAAATTGCCGATTGCCGTACTTCCAAAGCTTGTCAACCTTGCTCGAACCAAAGAAATCTCTCTTGTTGCGACCAATGACGTTCATTACGTAAACCCCGAAGATTGGGAAGCCCATGATGCTCTTCTTTGTCTACAAACTCAATCGTTTCTAAAAGATGAGAAACGGTTAAAATTCGGTTCCCAAGAGTTCTTTCTTAAATCCTCGCAAGTTATGACCGAACTTTTTAAAGACGTTCCGGATGCGGTGACAAATACATTGCGAATCGCCGATAAATGTAACGTTCAGCTCATTCTGGGGCAAAGCATTTTGCCTAATTTTCCCATTCCTCAAGGAAAAAGCTCGGGAAGTTATCTTTCGGAGCTTTGTCGAGATTCACTGCCTTTAAGATATCCAAACTTTACGCCCGAAATCGAAAAAAGATTGGAATTCGAGCTTTCGGTAATTCAGCGGATGGGGTTTTGCGACTACTTTTTAATTGTTTGGGATCTCATTCGATATGCGCGTCAAATTGGGGTTCCCGTTGGACCGGGCCGAGGTTCGGCCGCCGGAAGCATTGTTTCATATTTGCTTCGGATAACCGACATCGAGCCTCTTCGCTACGGGCTTTTATTTGAAAGGTTTCTCAACCCGGACCGCATAAGCATGCCCGACATTGACATTGATTTTTCTGATGAAGGCAGAAGCAAAATTATCGATTATGTTGTACAAAAATACGGGCGAGACAACGTTTCCCAAATTATTACTTTTAACTCTATTCAAGCCAAATTGGCGATTCGTGATGTCGGACGAGTGATGCAAATACCCCTTCCCGAGGTCGATAGAATCGCCAAACTCGTTCCGGAAGGGCCTGGAATCCATCTAAAATCAGTCTTTCAGGATGTACCGGACCTCAAGGATATTTGGGAAAATGGGACTCACGAGCAAAAACGATTGTTAAAAATCGCGACAACCGTTGAGGGTCTGGTTAGGCACACCGGCATCCACGCCGCCGGGATTGTGATTTCCCGCGATAAGCTGATGGAAATTGTCCCTCTTTTTCGCGATAAATCAGGTGAAATTGTTACGCAATATGAGAAAGATTCGATAGAAAAAATCGGCCTTCTCAAAATGGATTTCCTTGGATTGAAAACCCTTTCCCTTATTAAAAGGGCTTTGGAGCATATAAGAAAATCGAGAAATTTGGAATTCGATCTTAACTCCGTTCCGCTTGATGACAAGAAAACCTATGAGTTATTGAGCGAAGGTTTAACCTTGGGGGTGTTCCAACTTGAATCTTCTGGAATGCGGGGTTTGATAACCCGCCTTAAACCGTCGGTTTTCGAGGACATTATTGCCCTTTTGGCGATGTACCGCCCGGGACCTTTGGGGTCAGGAATGGTTGACGACTTTGTTGAATGCAAGCATGGTCGAAAGAAAATAGTTTATCCTCACTCAGACCTTGAACCTATTCTTAAAGACACCTATGGGGTTTTTCTCTATCAAGAGCAATGCATGCACACCGCAAATGTCTTGGCAAATTTTACAATGGGCCAGGCCGATCAACTTCGAAAGGCTATGTCAAAGAAAATTGCCGAGGACATGGATAAAATGGGAAAATTATTCGTAGAAGGCGCCACCAACAGAGGAATTCAGGAAGACACCGCCCGCCAGATTTTTGAGAAAATGGCTAGTTTTGGCGAGTATGGTTTCAATAAATCCCATTCGGCGGCGTATGCGGTTATCACTTTCCAAACGGCCTATCTTAAAGCGCATTTCCCCACCGAATTTATGGCGGGGGTTTTATCTTCAGAAATAAACAACACCGATAAAATAGCGGAATACATGGATGAATGCAAAACTCTTAGCATATCGGTTCAAAAACCCGATCTTAATTTAAGCCTAAATCTTTTTTCAGTTGACGGCGGGAAAATCCGGTTCGGCCTTAGCGCAATAAAGGGCGTTGGATCCTTAGCCGTTGATTCAATTATTGAATCGCGTGAAAAATCGGGGCCATTTAGAAGCCTTTTTGACTTTACGAGGCGTGTTGACACGAGATTGGTAAACCATCGGGTCATCGAGGCTTTAATCAAAGGAGGGGCGATGGATTGTTTTTGCCTCAAGCGCAGTCAACTGCTTGCCATGCAACAAGAGGCCTTAAAATCCGGTCAAGCGTCCCAAAAGGAAAAATTAGCCGGGCAAGCCACCTTTTTTGATCTGGTAGAAAACGACCAAGAAACCCTTTTCGCGGTTGAAC
>JACPTH010000086.1 GCA_016192885.1 bacterium
TTACATTAAATCATGTCCTACCCGCTAAAGTCAATATATAAAATGCATATCGTCTACCTACATATTTTCCGTAAAAAAGCGGGTAAAATTTTCTAAAAGAGGCGTTATTACTAGATTCTTAATTGTGGATAATTCTAAAATCTACCTACTCGTCCGAAACTCAAGTACTGCCCGGTTAAGTTCATGAACCGCCGTATGCGGACCCGCCTCATGTACGGTGGTGTGGGAAGGGGGAGGGAAAACCTCCCCTTGACCCGATTGCGGCGCACATAGTGCGACGTAACAAGGTGCTGGACGATGTGGGTAACAAACGCTAAATATGTAAGAGACTATATCCTTGGGATAACTTTCAATGACGGAACCAACAAAATTGTGGATTTGCAGAACTAGCTTGACAGCTGCGTGTTTGCTCCGCTGAAAGATAAAGAATATTTTAAAAAATTTCGTATCTCCGCAAATTCGATAGAATGGAAAAATGGTATTGTTCGATTTTCAACATTGAAAGTCTTGTCCGCCCAAAATCGCGGGATGCCTGTGCCGGCCGCGACCATCCTTCCTGGATGGCCATGGCAAGCCTTGAGATTCACTTGCAGATCATTTCGGTCAGCTCCAATAAGGCCTTTCCGCAAAAACCGCAAAACCTTCATTAAAAAAAAGTGCGAAAGTTCACTTTCAGTAACCTTCTCGTTTACTGAGTCATAACGTAAACAACCACGTTAATTGCCATTTTCATTGCGCTCTCTCGAATCTCGGGAGGATCCGGATGAACTCCTTCGTCTTCAATTCCGCACCCAATATCGGTCTCGTGGGTGTAAAGTATAACCATTCTTCCCTTGTTAAAAATCCCAAGCCCTTCAGGGGGTTTGTTGTCATGCTCATGAATTTTTGGCAACCCTTTTGGAAAATCATAAACCATGTGATAAATGGGGTGTTCAGGAGGCAAAACCGCAAGTTCCGATTCCGGATACAACTTTTTAAACTCGCGTCTAATAGAGCGATCCAAGCCATAGCAGTCATCCACCCAAAGAAACCCTCCATTATCCAGATAAACCCTTAGGCGATTAATTTCACTTTCATCGAATTTTACGTTTCCGTGGCCGGTCAAATAAACCATAGGGTAATTGAATAATTCTTGGTCCGAAACCTTTATCGCAACGTTGTCGGGCATTGTGGACATCCCAAGTCTTGAATTTAAAGCCCTCAAAAGATTCGGCATGGAGGTCGGGTCGGTATACCAATCACCTCCGCCGCCATACTGAATTCGGGGGATAAGAATCGTCTCAAGCCCCGCGAAAAGATACAAGGAGGAAAAGAAAAGAAAAAA
>JACPTH010000231.1 GCA_016192885.1 bacterium
GCAAAGCTTTCCTCGATGCTTTCGGATAGGGGATTCTACCTTGTTAAGGCTACAGCCGCGAAGGAGGCGGGAAAAGGTTTTTACTTTGGCGGCGGAGTTACCACCAAGGATTTAATGGTTTTTACGGTACAACTTTCAACTTTGGTCGGGTCGTCAATTCCGCTTGTTGAATGCGTCGGAATCTTAATGGAACAAACCGAAAACCAGATTTTTAAGGATGTCCTAGATCGAATTCTCAAGGATCTACAATCAGGCATAACCTTTTCAGCCTCCCTTCGAAAACACCCAAAAGTTTTTAACAGTATTTTCTGCAACATGATTGAAGCGGGTGAAGCGGGAGGAATTCTTGATCAAGTTTTGATGCGACTCGCAAATTTCGCGGAGGCCGACTCCAAAATGCGCGGAAAAGTAAAAAGCGCTTTAACCATGCCGATAGTTCAGTTGGTTTTGGCCGGCGCATGCGTAGTTTTCCTCTTAGTAAAGATTTTTCCCAATTTTACTAAAATGTTTAAAAAAATGAAAACCGACCTTCCGACGATTACAAAAACCCTGATCTGGTTGTCTGATACGCTTAGGGAACAATATATCGTCTGTCTTGGGGTCACCGGGGCGGTAATCGGGGGTCTTTATGCCTTTAGTAAAACGGAGTTAGGGGAGAACGTCATCTCCAGGGTCGCCATTTCAGCCCCCATAGTTGGAGACATTACAAAAAAAGTCGCTTTAGGCAGGTTCGCCCGCACTTTTTGCTCGCTCCTTAGCGCGGGAGTTCCAATTCTCGATTCTCTAAAAGTCACCGGATCAGTCATGGGAAATAAGACATTAGAAGCGATAATCGGGCAAATGGCGGTAAGCGTCCAACAAGGGAAAGGTCTTGCCGCCAGCGTAAAAGGAAACCCCATTTTCCCGACGATGGTAGTAAAAATGATGGAAGTCGGAGAAAACTCCGGAAACCTTGATAAAATGCTTCTAAAGGTCGCTGACTTCTACGATCAGGAAACAGCCGAGGCAATCGATTCTTTAACCGCGGCCTTAACCCCGATTTTAACGGTTATAATGGGGGTAATAATAGGAACAATTGCTTTATCGGTTTTCATGCCTCTCTTTTCCATGGTTCAAAAGATGAAATAGTTTTCTCTTCGGCTCCTCCCAATGCCTCAAAAAAATCTAACCTCGTTTCAAACATACAATTTCCCTACGGCTACGGATGAGACTCAAAAGTTTTCACCCTTCGAATTGGAATTGGATTCCTCAATTTTAAAATTGCTTAAAGAATGCCGGATGCCCGGGGGAACCATTGAACTTGGATATTCCCGTAATCCCTCGTTTTTGTCATCTTTGGAATTTGAAGGTTCTAATCACCAAATTTCTTTTTTCCCCCCCCGGGAACCTAAACAAGAAAAGAAGTCGCCTGACTTGCGGGCTTTGGGGGTTCGCTCAATTAGGCAGGTTTACCTTCGGGGCAAAATTCATCCGATATCTTACCTTCATCATCTAAGAATCCATCCCTTCGCGCGAAAAGGGCTTTTGCTTTCTCGAGGTTATGTTGAGATAAGAAAAGTTTCACAAGATTTCCCAACGGCTTGTACGCTAACCTCAATTTTGGCGGATAACAAATTAGCAAGGGAAACCCTTGAAAACCCAGCTCCCAGAGCTTGTTTACCATCATACATCCCGGTTTGCGATTTTTTTACCGCTCTAATTCCACTGAAAGGCCTTGGACGAAAATGGCCTCTTCGTTTCCGACAAAGAGAATCTTTTTTTTCGCCCTTTTCCGAAAAGGTAAGTACCAGGTTTCTTGAAGATTCCGACCATGGCGCATTAGTAAGCCTTTTTGAAGATTTCGGAAAAGTTTATGACGGCGCCCCCGTCATACGGACAAATTCAAATTTCAGTTCGCTCCCTCAATATCCCTTGAAGGGAATCAAAATTACCGAATTCTTAGGCGCATTTATTAACGAGAAGCTGGTTGGAGCGATAGGTTTGTGGAATCAAACTCCCTGGAAGCAAATTATCGTTGAAAAATTTCACCCCCTAATTAACCGATTCGTGATAACTTGGAACGTTCTTAGAAGATTTTTCGGACTTCCTCCAATTTTTTCAGAAGGAAAAGAAATCCCCCATGTTCTCTTAGATCCATGGGCGGTTGGGTTTAATAATGAACAATTGGTAATCCGAGTTTTGTTGGGAAAAGCGCTTGAACACCTTAGATCCTCAGATTTTCTATTTGCCGCTTGGGGAACCCCCCAGAATCACCCCGCCCGTCCGTCAATCAACCAATTTTTTCACCTCCCATATTTTAGTAAAATTTTCCAAGTCGCCTGGCCGGAAACTCCAATTTTCCCTTTTGATAAAGAGAAATTCTATCTTAGCCTAGGCACCCTGTAGTTTCCATCTCCGGAAGGAAAACCTATAACCAATGAGTATCAAAAACCCGAGGCTAACCGGAAGATTAATCCCCGCTGAGAGTCGAACCGCAAAAATGGAAGAGCAAATGTTTCGACTAATGGAAACCCATTTTCAACCAATCGATCGTGAAAAATTCCTCGCGGATCTCAAGGAAAAAGATAAAATCATTCTATTAGAAGATTTGGATGGGAATATCCAAGGTTTTACCACAATCAAAATTCTTGTAACCACTTTTGAAAATGAGCCGATAAGGGTAATTTTTAGCGGTGATACAATAATTCACCGAAACTTCTGGGGAACTTTGGAACTTCCTCGAACTTGGGGAAGATTCATGCTTTCATCCATTCGTGAAGCCCAAGGGATTCCCCTTTTCTGGTTTTTGATTTCGAGCGGCTACAAAACATACAGATTTCTTCCCGTTTTTTTTCGAGAATTCTTTCCCAGGTTTAACGTCCCAACCCCGAAAAAAATGGAATGTCTTATTGAGCACCTTGCGAATGTTTTGTTTCCCGATCAATTTGACAAAATGAAAGGAACCATTGCCTTAAAATTCCCGACTCCGCTTCGCCCAGGAATAGCCGATCTTACCCCTGATCGTATGAAAGATCCGCACATTTCGTTTTTTGCTCAAAGGAACCCTGACCATTACCTGGGAGTAGAACTAGCCTGCCTTGCCCCCCTTGAAATTGGGAACTTGCAGCCTTTCGTGAAAAGACTTCTTCGAACCGCTGAAGAGGAGGAATAGTGGTTTAAGCCGATAGCAGATGACTGAAAGCTTACGAACTTTTTTCATTCCCTTCCTTCAAGCCGCATGGATGTCAACATGTTTCCTGGGGGCAATGAGGTTTAAGTTAATCTCCAGAGCGGGTGTCAGAACAGTTCAAACCGCCGTTTTAAAGAAAATCATTCGCGAGAACAAAGATACTGTTTTTGGAAAAAAACATAACTTCCACAAAATTTTCGACTCAAGAGGGTTTAAATTACGCGTTCCAGTTTCAGATTATGATGATTTGAAACCTTTTGTAATACGGGCTTCCGAAGGGGAGAAATGCGTTCTAAGCTCGGACCCCATTTTCATGTTTGAGCGATCCAGCGGCTCATCAAGCCCCTCAAAATTAATTCCCTGGACAAAAAAATTGCGCGACTCTTTTAATAAAGGTATTGATCCTTGGATGTGGGATCTTTATTCGCGTCGCTTGAATCTCTGGGGAGGAAAAGCGTACTGGGTTATTTCCCCTGCGGCATCGGATAAAAAAAATACTCCATCCGGAATTCCAATCGGTTTTGAAGATGATGCGGCATATTTGGGGGGATGGAGTCAAAAATTCGTGGATGAATTAATGGCGGTCCCAAGTTGGGTAAAGTTTCTTTCAAATATTGATTCATTTAGATATGTAAGCCTCCTTTTTTTATTAAGGGCCCAAGACCTTAGGTTAATTTCCCTTTGGAATCCTACCTTTTTGCCGCTCCTTCTTCAAAACCTTTTTGAATGGCGTGAACAACTTGGAAACGACCTCCACCACGGGACTTGTTTCCCCCCCAATTTAAGAAATGGCTTATCTTTTTCAAACGAAAAAGAGATTTTGGATAAATTTTACCGACCGGCGAATCCAATGCCGATTAGGGCAAAGGAGTTTCTTTCCATTTGTAACTGCGGAAACAAAAGTCATGCAACCGGACTTGGCGAAAAACTGTGGCCTCATTTGGATTTGATCAGCACATGGACAAAAGGCGAAGCAAGATTTTGCTTAAAGGACCTAAAAGAATGGTTCCCGAATGTCCGGATTCAAGGGAAGGGCCTTCTTTCAACCGAATCAATAGTCACCATTCCCATTGAAGAAGCCGTGGCTCCGGTTCTGGCCGCATCTTCAGGATTCTTTGAATTCCAGGAGGGAATCGAAGGCGA
>JACPTH010000549.1 GCA_016192885.1 bacterium
AACGGATCGATCTTAAGGGTTCCCCACCCCCTTTCTTCAAAGTGGGGAACTTCAGGAAACCAAGCGGACGCAAAAATAAAACTAATATTTTGGGGAATTTTTTGTGGAAACCATTTAAAATCAATTTTTTCATCGGAAAGAATCGTTTCGACAATTCCGTCAAAAACTATTACCGCGCCGGACTTTTTAGATGCAAGGTACAACAAACGCGCGAATTCGGATTGCAAATTATCTTTTTTATCCGGAATTCTCTGATTAAGATTCAGGCATTCGTTTAACTTTTCCATGACCTTTCTTAGCGTAGGGAAGGAATGAGTTTCTCGCAACCCTCCGTTAGAGTAATGGGAAACGATCGCCCTTTTCGGGTTTTTTCTTAGAAACCTTTCTTCCCAATTTGCTAGAAAGGCTGATTTACCTATACCGGATTCCCCAAGGACAAAAATCGGAGAAGAATTCTCTTGAACATGCTTATCAAGTAAATCGAACAAGCTTTCCCTTGGAAAGTAAAAAGCCCTTAGGTGCGCGGTTAAACTCTCCTGCTGAACTTTTTCTCGATCCCAGTGGTCTGATGTAGAAAGTTGGTTCATCTGTATTTTTGGAAAGGAAACAACCCTTGAAAAACTCGGTTCCGAGGTATCATTGTCTCTTCCTAGCCCAGACGGCATATTGCTCCCCACTGCAAAGAATGGAAAATGGGGGGCCGGGGTTCCAATCTTTCCATCCAAGTTTAACCGCAAGTTTTTCATCTATAATCGCGGCGTATAAGCCATCTTCAGCTTTATTAATAATTAAAGAACTCTTTGAGGAAATCCCGTTTCTCCTCCTAATTTCGATTAAATCTTTAATGTCCTTTTTCAGATTCCAATCGTATAGATGTTCCCAAAAAACGCAAGGAATTCCGGGATGCGTCAGTATATAGGCATACCCTTGAAGAACTTTTTCTTTTGGGAATGGCCAAAAACCTTGTTGTGAGCCGGTATCATGGTTTTCAATAAACGTAACGGAGCGTTCGGGCCACCAACCTATCAAACCCGGGGCCTTACCTTGCGGATCTTTTAAACGCCAATATTCGCCATTAACCGCCGCTTGAAGAATACCCTTGGTGGTAAAATCAAATGCGGTAGCGGTTTTCCCCGCGCTATTCAGCCAATCGCATAAAAGCTGCCGATGGGCATTTTGGTCGTAATTCAAGGACGAACCCTGATAGGACATGTCGGTCCATAGTTCGCCCACGGAAAAGAATGGTCGGGTACGACTATCAAATAAAGAAACGAACTTGGGGTCAAAACCTTTAACAAAGTCGTAACGCCATCCGTCAAAACCCAATTGTTTAAGCCAGAGCATCCAGGACACGATATCGCCTTGAACGGTTTGATTAAAATGATCGATATCCGGAGCGGGGGCGAAACCAAAACCTGTGTCTTTATGGCCGGTTCCCCCAAATTCTCCATGGCATATTGCCCATTCACTCCAGGCGGCTTTGTTTGACGGGAATGAATATTGGTTCCAAATCCCGTTGGAATCTTGCTTCCCAGCGCATCGATGGTTGATAACAATGTCTTCCAACACTAAAAGGCGAGCCGAATGTAATTTCTTCAGACAATCTTGGAGTTGTTCCCTGTCGCCGTAAAAAGTAGGGGTCCCTTTTTCTCCGATGTCGTAATAATCTCCCGGCATGTAACCTTGAGGGCTTACGGACCTAGAGATCGGAGGCAACCAAATGGTTGAAAAACCGAATTCTTTAATATCGCTTGCTCGCTCTCCTAGGAGCTGGTACCAGCGACTTGGAACTCCGTTGTTCATTGAGTTCCAGCCGAAAGCTTGGAGTAAAATTTGAGAATCAACGAATATTTTTGGGGTTGCCCCAAGCATCGGCTCTATTGGTAACAATTGAAGGGTAAAAAGAAACGCAAGAAAGGAATTGCGACAAAAAAAACTTGCCCGTTTTGACATTTCTAAACATAGCATAAAACAAGACCATTTCGGCAAAAAAAATCCCTAAATTGCAAAAACCCGCACATTTCTGTGCGGGGGTAAAATGTTTGCTTTCTTCTAAAACTAATTTGCCCCTTCAATCTCGCTGCAGAATAGAGAATAGATTTCGAATGCTGAAAGGTTTGTCAAATTATCATCTTCTTGTCTTTCAATCCATCCTGCAAACCCATCACTACACATTAATTCGGTTACTCCCACCATCCCTGGATGAACCATTTCTTTTGCCTCCGAAAATTCCCATTAGATTTTCCAGTATTTTTTATTGACGACTTACACCTCAGGTTATCGGCAAATTTCAAAATTTAATGCAACATTGAACTCATGTGAAAAATGCGGGTTATGGCTCTGTTTCAGTCTATTGCGGCCGGGGATTAGGGAAAATGGAAACATTCCTTGACTAACTTGGAAATACCCCTATAAAATGCTTATCGAATTTGTGTGAAAATGCTAAAGCGATTTGAGTAGGTGTTAATGAATTTCCCGAAAGTTTTATTTAGACATGACTAAGTTGCGATTTGCATTTTTTCTTTTACTAATCGGGGTTTTAGGGAAATTCTTACTTGATAATTTTAACCGGCTTCCATCAACACCCTCAAAATGGAGTATTTCGCTTGGGAAAGAAATCCTGACCCCCCCGGTTAACGTAGGGGATGAGGCTTTTTTCGTGGTAGGCGGAAGCGATTTGTCGAAAATCAACGAAAAAGGGAATATAACCGGCCCGATAAATCTTCAAAGCACGCTCAGGCACCCGCTTATCCCTCTTATTAATTCCGTAGTTGTCTCAGATACGGAAGGTCGTATCCTTTCTTTCAGAAAAAGTGACCTTAAACTTATGTGGGAGCGCCAAGTACCTGAGGCCCCAAGTATTTCCCCCATTTCCCTTCCCGATGGCAATATTTTGGTAGCTGTTTCAAGCGGTGCGCTTTTTTCGCTTGATGGCCAGTCAGGAAACCCTACATGGGAGTGTTATGTTACCGGAGCGGCAATGGAGTTATCCGCAAA
>JACPTH010000232.1 GCA_016192885.1 bacterium
ACGACCATTTTCCCCTATCCCCGAAAAAGCTTATGAAATGCCGGTCTTGGTGCGACCATGTATCTACCCTTCCGAAACCCAAGTTTGGGGATTGTTAGCAATTCTCGATGAGAAGCGCTGACAGCTCAAACGCTGATCCCTGCTGACCGGAGCCGAATTGCCGGTGTTTGAGATTATAAAATATCCGATTTGTCGTCGGTGTAGGGGCGCAGCTTGCTGCGCCCGAACCTTATGATGAAGAACTTCCCTCAAAGCTTACATGGATGGGTGGTTACCAAACAACGCAAAAGAAGTTAGTTCTCAGGGAGAACGAGATTTCTCCCTTCGGTCGAAATGACGCATTATTTGTCATTCCGAACGAATGTGAGGAATCTAATTCTCATTCATGAAATAGACTTTTTCACAGAATTTAGCCTTCCTTGTTAATCACGCATGGATGTAAGCTTTGAGGGGTGAGACGAAAAAATCGTGACGTATTAAAATGGAAGTTATCTTGGCAATTCGAGCGAGGAGTCAGGGGATCGAGTTGAGCTGTCAGTGTGGATTTGAGCGAGGAATTTTTTTGATGGATAATTGCTGATAATAAAGATCCGTTTGTTGACGCGGCGAATTTTTTTCTTTACTATTCTCGCCATGTCGTATGAGAATTGAATGCTAAAACTAACATAAATTCCTCAGGGGGAAAGAGAGTGAAAATCAAATTTTTCGGAGCGGTTGGCGGAGTGACTGGTTCCTGTTACCAAGTAATTTGCGGAAACAAAAGCTTTCTGATTGATTGCGGCATGTTCCAGGGTTGTAAAGCCCAGAAAGAGTTTAACTACAAAGAATTTTCTTTTAAACCCGAGGAAGTAGATTTCGTCGTGGTAACCCATGCGCATATAGATCACACAGGCCTTCTTCCAAAACTTGTAAAGAAAGGCTTCAAAGGTTTGGTTTACGCTTCTGAACCGACCGCGGAAGTCTTGAAATTCCTTCTTCCGGATTCCGCGAAAATCCAAGAAAATGAAGTCGCGCAGAAAAATAAAAGGAACGAGCGCAAAGGCGCTGAGCCTATCACCCCGATTTACACAATAGCTGACGCTCAAGAGGCGATTTCACGCTTACGCCCAGTGAAACCAGGCTCAACGCTTAACCCCATTGAAGGAGTATCGATCAAGTTATTTAACGCAGGGCACGTTCTAGGCTCGTGTTTTCTGGAAATTTCCCTGAGAGAAGGAAATCTGAGCAAAAAGGTAATCTTTTCCGGAGATCTTGGGGGAATAGGTCACCCCATTGTAAAAGACCCTGATACCTTTTCGGAAGCCGATGTCCTGCTAATTGAATCGACATACGGAAACCGTCTTCATGACGAAATCGAAAGCGAAACTCGAATAAACCAAATTTCCAAGATTCTAATTGAAACCGTAAAAAAAGGAGGGAATCTGATAATCCCAAGTTTTGCTTTCGAACGAACTCAAGACCTGATGCATGATTTGATGATTCTCATGGATAAAAAGGCGATTCCCGAAGTCGAAATATTCATCGATTCACCGCTTGCAGTGCATTCAACGGAAGTTTTTACCAAGTTTCCGCAGTTTTATGATGAAGAGGCCACTGCATTATTGAAAAAGCACGGGAGCTTATTCAATAACAAGCGTTTTCAGTGTTGTCTTACCACCAATGATTCCAAACTTTTGAACGAGAAAAAGGGTGTCGTCATTCTTTCCGCGAGCGGGATGTGCGACGCAGGAAGAATCAAGCATCACCTAAAGAATAATCTTTGGCGTAAGGAAGCCACCATACTTTTCGTGGGTTTTCAAGCACTAGGGACTCTTGGGCGGCTTCTTCTCGAGGGCGAGAAAAAAGTCAAAATCCACGGCGAAGAAGTAAAGGTCGAAGCCAGAATCGAAAAAATTTCAGGGTATTCCGGCCATGCCGACCAAGCGGAATTATTGAATTGGTTATCTCATGTTAAAACCGTGAAGGATAAAGTTTTCGTTGTCCACGGAGAAGACGATGCGAGAGAAACTTTGGCCAAGTTGCTGCAAGAGAAAAGAAAATTTAACCTTTCCATTCCGAAGTTCGGAGAAACCTACGACTTTGGAACGGCAAAGCACGATGAAGAAACCGCGATTCCTCTCCCTTCAATAGATTCATTCAACCTTTACGCTCAGGTTACGCTCAAATTGGCTGATTTCATGCGGAAACAACCCGATGAAAAGAAACGAAAAATTTTAATCGAGAAAATCTTGCAACAATTGCCCTAGATACGTGCGGATTGTTTTAAAACCAATGCAACCACTTCAAAACAAAATAAACTTGTAAGCGTTCAGCCATCAGCCATCAGCCATCAGCTAAAAGCGCTAAGTAATGCGGCTTAAGAATGCAAGGAAATTTGAAATGTTGAAGGGTTCTCAAAGTTTGACATTTATGGAAGTGGTGGGGTGGGTAAAAAATTTCCTAGGTTTTTTGCTGAATGCTGACCGCTGATGGCTTACAAAAACTTTTTCCAATAAGTTCGCGCGAAAGGGTCACTTTCTTTTTCCTGATTTTTTTCGAAACTTCATTGCCTCCCTGCTAATTTCTTCAACGCTTTTATCTTGCCAAAGCGTTCGCTGCCAGGAGGTATAATCAAAAGGTTCCCGTAAAAGAAGTGAAACAAACCTTTCCGCATCCAATACCCCCAATGCTTTTATTAAAGCCTCCGCACCCTCAATTTTCACCTCGGTGTCGGTTTTCATTTTGATTTCTCCAAAACCCCCAAAAAATCGATAGGGTTAAGAATTTTTAATTTTCCAAAGGATTGAAACTTTTTTAAAATAAAATCATCGGTTGTAAAAAAAAAATTGCAAGAGGCCGAAACAGCGGAAGCTAAGTGTAGAGCATCCTTTCCATGAAGTCCCTGCTTTTGAAGTTTACTTGCTTGCGGCAAAATCGACTGATTTTCATTTACATCAAATCGGGAAATTTTTTTCCAATTCCCAACGAAATTCTTTCTTTCGACGAAGGGATTTACTGAATTCTCGTAATCCAAAACATAAGACCAACACAGTTCTATCCTTCCTTGCTTGATTTCATCTTGAATATGTAATTTCGCCTGAGTTTCCAGTTTGATTCTGATTCGAGCTTGATCATCAAATGGACGATTGAAACAACAAATGTCAA
>JACPTH010000550.1 GCA_016192885.1 bacterium
TAACTCAACCTTTACTTGCGGTTGCGTGGCGTCGACCTTCATAGGCATATCGACAACATACCGAGCTATGCTCTGGTGAATATGATGGTCGGAATAATAATTGTACCTAGCATCTGAAGAATCCGAGCTAAGATCGAGATCTTTATTTTGCGTAGTAGGTATTGTCGGCGCCCCGGCTGTAATAAGTTCCTTGTTCCCATCGGTAACATCTTTAATTGAAAAGCTTACTGCGGAGAATGGTTTATAATCAACGTTGTCTTCAACTTCCACGTTGATGAGTAACCTACTTGAACGTCGAACCTGCGGAATTGCGGCATTAAGGGTCGGTTGGCTGTCGATTAGAACGGTTTCAGCCCCATTAAGATTGTTAGGGAAATTGGAACTTCCGTCAAAATCCACCGGAGCGGGACTTAGCGTGCCAGGGATCACCGCGTCATTTGTAAGATTTCGAGCGGTGATTGAAACCTTTGTTTTGGCAAGATTCGCAACCGTCGTTGGGGCTTGAGTTAAGTCTCTAATGTTTTCTTCCAGTTTAACTTCCCAGCGTTTGTTATCGCTTTGAGAAACGATGAAAATCCTTAAGCTCGGGGGGTCATTGTCGATTCTCTCCAAGGCAATTTGCGGCTGGGCGAACGGGGGAGTATCGGTTGCAAAATGATGTAAATAGGAATCAGAAATGGGGTTCGGATGATTAGAATCAAGCACTCCCCAACCGTCTTTTACATCCCCTTTTATTGAGTAACTAAGAATCCCTACCCAGTTTTGATATGCCCCTGGAACATTCGGATCAAATATGTTTCCAGAACCGTATTCCGGAACAATTGAATTATAATTTTGGGAAATCGTATATGAGTTATCCGAATAAAAAGATGTTAGTGTTGGAAGAGGCCCCGGAATTCCAACAGGGTTTCCAGCAGCAGTTAAAGTCGCGACCTGGCTTGAATTTCGCTCGTCGGTGGGTATTTGATAAACAACCCCAAAACCTGAAAACGTCACATTTGGGTTGTTGTCCTTTGCGGTGTAATTAAATTGGGTGTCGGCAACCGGGTCCCCGGTTGTGTGACTTGCGATTGCAAGCAAATTATCAGCGGGAATAGGCGGAATCACAACCGTGTCTCTAGCGCGCAAATACCAAGAATCGCCGGTCGGAAAATTCCCGGGTAAA
>JACPTH010000551.1 GCA_016192885.1 bacterium
AAAAAAGGGGTTTTCACCACAAAAAAATTGTTCTTGTTTTTTTTAATCTTCCAATGTTTCCCCGTCCTTGGTTGCCTCAACTTCGCTCATGAATGGACTGTTATCGCAACCGGAACTTACGATTCCACCGGAAATGTTTTCGCCCTTTCCAACGCTTTTTTTCAATTCAAGGAAGAATTTGGAAAGCAATCTAGTTCCAAAAACCACGCTTCGGAAACTATTTCCGTTGCCGGGGTTTTCTGGGGGGAAAAATCGGAACCCGCTTCCGGGGATCAAATTGATTGTTTTCAACGGGCGATTAACCTGAGTTGGGGACCTGACAGGATAATAATCGACCCTGGAAAAATATTAATGACCGATGATTCAGAAAAATTTTTGGAAGCCGCCCGTAACGGAAAAACGCCACTTTCCGCAACGGTTCACGTAAAAAAATTCGCAAGCGACCAATTAGTTCTTCTCGATTTGATTTTTTTCAATTGGGCGTTGCTTAGAACTGTTTTTCGAGAAGAATTGACGATGACCGTTCAAGTGGTGGACCGCGCTGGGGATTTGGTGTTTCTTGACGAGTTCAATGTTTCTCCAACGATCTTAACCGACACCATGCTTTCACCATCCGGAAATTACTTAACCTATTTCGAAAAGCATGATTGCCAACCTTGGATTCTTGATTTTGGAGAATTGTTTCAGAACGTAGCGAGCTCAACTTATTCCGCGAGATCTCAGATGTTTCGCATGCCGGATATTCCTTCCAGCATTCCCATGGCCTCACCTTTATTTAAAGATGCCCCACCTGAAAAACAATAAGTTTTTTTCGGAAATTCGCTTCCTTCTTTTTTTCCTAATTTTCGCCTTTGAATGTTTTTCCTTCGTTTTTGCATGTGATGACTCTATTCTCCGCTTAGTTACTGGAGTTAAGGCAAGCGACGAATTCTCCAAAGGTCTTTTAAAGATGTGCCAATTAATTCGCTCAATCGCCAACGACATTAATGCTTTCGATCATGCATCAGCGAATCAAAAATTTAATGATGTTTTGAAATCATGGGTGAATTTTAGCAACTCGTTCAGCAAAAATCCTTCAATTTCGCGCGAACTAGATTTGCAAAAATGGTCCGATTCCTTCCACCAAATTTCAACTTCCCTAGGAGAAGCAAAAAGATTCCTGGATGAGAAAAAATTTCAGGAGGGCCACGAACTTCTTGAAGGAATTGTTGTTCGAATGTCAATTCTTGCTTCCTGGAAACAGTCGAATGAACCCCTCGAAACCCTTCTAAATGCGGAGTTACTTCTAAATTCAGTTAAACCCGGCTTCAAGGGGATCGGAAAAAAAGAACTGCTTCTTGGTTTTGCCTCATTTTCAATCGAGTTGTCAAAATTGAGAAATAAAACGGCTTCGGAATCGGAATTTGAATCGGAGTTTACGGATCTATCCGAACTCGGGAAAACTTTCCAGAAAGAAGTTGAAGAAGCTCATGAATACAAATCTTCGAGGCAACTCGCATTCTACTCGAACCTCCTTGAGAAATTTTCCAAAATCAAGGCGGTCCTTCTTGAGAAACGCTTTAAAGATTCTTTTTAACCAATCATTGTATCCATTCTTCGGAAAGGACTTCGCCTTTAAGACTTACAACGATTGATTTAATGGGCACTTTCCTGGTTGCTTGGTGAAGACCGTTTTGAGCGAGGGCGACTAACCCCGCGCAACAGGGAACTTGCATTGTTATGATCGTAAGGGTATTTATTTTTGCGTCATCGATCAAAGATTTAATCTTTTCTACGTAAATTTCTTGCCCGTCATCGAGCTTTGGACACCCGATAGCAATGCTCTTGCCTTTCAGGTAATTTTTGTGAAAATCTCCGATGGAATATGCAACGCAATCAGCGGACAGAAGAACATCAGCTTTTTGGAAATATGGGGCCTGGGGGGAAATTAAGTGCAATTGAATCGGCCATTGCCTAAGTTCCGATTGCCTTGTTCCGGCTTCGTCTTTTCCTGAAGATTCGCCTTGTTCCCTGAAATCCATCATTTTAGAACCTGGACATGAATTCATATTTTTTCTCCTTAGAAAATTTTCCTAGCTTTCAAGTTTTAAATTCACAATAATCAAGATCGGCTAAAGAAGTATGTGAAAAATAATCCGCCACAAGTTGTTTAATTTTCGAAACCATGTTTCCAAACATGCAGTTTCCAAAAGTGCAAGATTTTTTCCCTAGAAAACAAGTGTTCAATGGAAGAGGCCCATCAATAGCCTCGTAAATTTGCATCAACA
>JACPTH010000233.1:0-919 GCA_016192885.1 bacterium
CCCTCCACAAGTAGTTCCCTTTCTTTTTTCAAAACCGTCATAAAGGAAGAAGAAGCAATCAAAATGGGTGGAATTCTGATTTGGAGGCCCTATCATTCATTGATCTACCTTGCATTGGGTATAGTCGGGCTTTTCGCTTTTTTATTGATCTACCTGTTTAGCTCCAAAAGATGGGGCTTATTGAGCGGCTTAACATTTATTTTGTACAGCCTTTTTGCGTTCCTAGTCGAAGAACATTTTCCTGGAAGTCAGGAAATTGGGTTTTCCGTGTTTTTCATAGGTATCTTTGTTGCCGGCGGTTCAAATTGCATGAGAAATTTATATAGGAAAAAGAAATTGGTTGCCGCCATTGTTCTTCTTGGACTTTCATTGCCTTGCCTCGGTGCCGTTACTGAAATTGACCCAAGAGTTGAACAGGTTATTGATATTTACATTCCCTATAGTCAACTTGGCGAAAGACTTCCGAAAGATTCCAACCTTGTTTTTCTTCAATTCGATGAGTACAAATACCTTCGAGATTTGGGAATCCCAGAGCCTAATCCCTCTCTTTGGAACCCTCCAGTTTCAGTTACCTTTTGCTCAGGGTCATATCATGGACAATTAAAAGAAGGGCGAGTTGAACTTACGGCCCGCTTTGAAATCGAATTGATCGGGAAGGGTTTCAAGCAGATTCCATTTCCAACTGATGGAGTGGGGGTAAAATCGCTGACTCTCGACGGTGAACCCGCGATGTTATCAAGCGGTATAGATTTTGTACAAGGGAACCAAATTGGGCAAACCAACGCTCAACAAGATACGCAACAAACTTCCCAAATTATGGTTCAACAGAGACAACAGATCTTTCAGGAAAGCCAACAAGCCGGGCAAATTCAAGCCAATTCTTTTACCAACGATCTTTTTAGATTTCAAAGAAGTTCGG
>JACPTH010000233.1:935-1430 GCA_016192885.1 bacterium
TGTTCTCCAAGGTAATGCCACAAACAAAGGTTGAAGGCTTTAAAATCCCGATTCCGCCTTTCTCCATGGCGAATTTGGATTTAACGATTGATAAACCCCGACAACGCGTGGAAGTTACGCCAAGCGCTAAGGTGGTCACGACCGACCTTAACGGCCAAACCCAGATTACCGCGGTACTCGAACCCTGCGGGCAACTTGGGGTTGAATGGCGGGATCGAGTGCCCACCAAGATTCCTGAGGCTGAACCCGCAACCGAAGCGGTTCAAATCGTTCCAAGAACCCCAAAGATAACCCTCGGCCACGAAGTTTTGTTTTCAATTGCTGCGGGAACGATCGGGGTTGTCGATCAAGTTAAAATGAACGTTGAGCAAGATTCCGTCGGGGAATTCGTTTTTAAATTGGCAAGCGATGTAGCAATAATGGAGGTAACTTGTACCGATTTAGCTGCTTGGACATCTCATCCAACGGAAGACGGGCAAGAATTGAGGGTCTCTC
>JACPTH010000552.1 GCA_016192885.1 bacterium
GGAAGCATTTTGCGGAGTTTCACTCGCTTTCGGTTGCAAAGGAGAATCAGCTTTCTTTTCGCCCGCCGGCTCGATTTTACTTTCATCCTTCTTTTTATCCTCATCTTTCTTATCAAATGAAAGATCTTTGTCGTCTTCCCAATCTTCATCCTCTTCGAAACTGTGTTCACGCCCAATTATGTAACCAATACCAAACACGCTCGCCAGAATGAACAACTTCCAGAGCCACCGAAACAATCTTAGCATTCTATTACCTCCTCATCGGCTTTGGAATTAATAATCCGAAGTGAAGCATATTGCAACAGAATTTTTTTTACTCCGACCTTCTGAAACGCGATAGAAAGGCGAAAATCGCTAATTCCCGAGCCTTCGGCGGCAAGGATTTTCCCGATTCCAAAAAATTGATGGCGAACTTCAACTCCTGGTTTGAGATTAACCATCGTTCCCATTGTTTCTCCTGGGAGATTTTTGGGGGAACTTAGGGAGTACGAAGCGCTGTTATTGACTAGAATCGATGACGGATTTTGGGGAATGCGACCGGAGTTTGCCGAAAACAATTCCGGCGGAATCTCGGATAAAAATCTGGAAAGGGATTGCCCTTTCCATTGCCCAAACATCATGCGACGCCTTGAAGCGGTGAAATACAAACGTTCGCGGGCGCGCGTCATCCCGACATAGGCTAATCGACGCTCTTCTTCGAGTTCATGCGAAAGGTGAAGGGATGAGTTATGGGGAAAAACTCCCTCTTCCATGCCCGTGATGAAAACGACGGGAAATTCAAGCCCTTTCGCGTTATGAAGAGTTAGAAGACGCACCCGCGGCTCCCCATTTCGGCCAAGATCATCGACCGCGGAATGTAAAGAGGCTTTCTCAAGATATTCTTGCAGCGAAAGAGCGGGGTTCGCTTCTTCCTGGAATCTAATATCAGAAATTAAGCCCTCCACATTTGAAATTCGCTCTTCAGCGCTTTCAGGGTCGTCATCTTTAAGGTAGTCAAAATACCCGGTTTCTTCAATAATTGCTTTAGTAATTTCAGAAACGTTGCGTTCTTTTTTCGCTTCCTTCAGAAGCTCTATCATAGCATAGAATCCGGCAATTTTCGAATTTTTATTTTTCCCCGCAAAAGCCGAAACGCCGTCCCAAAGGTGCCCTTCCGATTCAAGTCTCCGAACGGTCGCGTCGCCTATTCCTCTCGTCGGGGTATTAATAACCCGCTTTAACGAAATCGAATCACGAGGGTTAGAAAGAATTTTTAGGTAGGAAAGAATATCTTTCACTTCTCTACGTTCAAAAAACCTGGTACCGCCGATAAATTCATATTTCAGGTTCGCCCTTACTAAAGCCTGCTCTACAAGGCGGCTTTGACTGTTCATTCGAAAAAGGACCGCGATGTCAGCGGCGTTACTTCCATTGTCAATTAGTTTTCGAATTTCTCTCGTTACGACCTCGGCTTCTTCCCGATCGTCACCTGCATGCCAAAAGGAAAGCTTTTCCCCCTTGGAGTTTTGGGTCCACAATTTTTTTCCCCGGGAGCTTTCATTGCGGGAAATCAGCGCGCTTGCTCCGTCAAGAATATGCCGAGTGGAACGGTAATTCTGGTCAAGAATCACAA
>JACPTH010000558.1 GCA_016192885.1 bacterium
ACTCGGGAGCTTTCCACTACAATTTCAGCCGTTCGCTAACCTGGATAGGTGAAATTTCAGGGGAGACTTGGGACACTGAAAAAGAGGTGGATGGCTCAAATATTGATTTCCAACTCGGTCTTGCACAACGAAAAGGAGATTTCCAAGTAACGTTTGGAGTCCCAATCTCTTTGGCTCATGAATTCGGATTTGGACATGATTTGGGGTTCAATTTTGGTTTAAGCAAGATTTGGTAATTGTACCAATTACAATAAATTCGCGCGTACCCACTTGTAGGGGCGAAATGCTTTCTGATCTTACCCCGAAGCATGCTTCAAATTGGCTTATTTAGCGATGGGCGTGACAACCGGGCACGCCGTTCTTTCGGCATGCGTAGGAAAAAATTTGTCAGAAGTTTCCCAGGAATTCAGAAGCCTTGAGTCAGGTAATCAAAGGAAATAGGAAAAAGGCAATCACTAATTCCTAACCACTCTCCAAGCCTTCTGGCCCCTGCAATACGGAATTCTGGATTCAACACACGGAACGGTTAAGAAAAAGCATTCACTCTAAAATCGTTTAGTTATGCTTGATGAGGTATTTGCAAAATTATTTTTCGAAAACATTCGCGATCAAGGTAGGCGCAGGCTTTATGCCTGCGAAACCCGGGTTTTCGCAAACTAAAGTTTGCGGCTACCAAGGCAGGTTTCGAGTAATTTTTCAAGAGCCTCTGATGTCCCAAAAATTAAGGGAACAAAAGTTAGATTTTAAGGCGGAGATAGCGGTGAGGAGCGGTAGAACGGTTTAAAGTTGGAAGAAATTGGATTTACAGGGTTTTCAAAGAGGGAATTGCTTACCTGATTCGTTTTTTGTCTTTGAAGGATTTCTTTTACGGCGGAGTTAATTTTTTCCAAACTCGCGGAAGCTTTTTTAATCTCTCCACCCTGGCTTGGAAGAAGGACTTGACGGTAATTTGCTTCCTTGACTCGCCGTTCCTTATGGTAAAGCATTTTTTCCAAGGCTCTTGAAAAGGCTGGGGTTGTTGGTTTCTTTTCTTCCAACGAAGGGATAGGTTCGGGTATTAAAGTTTTTGGACTCGAAACCAAGGAATCGATTTTCTTTAAGGTGGCGGAAACCTTTTTATACTTACCTCCTTGGCTTGGAAGGAGCACTTGGCGTGTCTTCGCCTCTTCAGTTCGCCGCTCCTTTTGGAAAAGCATTTTTTCCAAAGCTCTTGAAAAAGGGGGCTCCGCTGATATTTCACCTTCCAGAGTATGGACCGGCTCAATAGGAAAAGGTTGGGGTTCAGGCGTAAAGATTCGGTTTCTTTCAGTTGAATCGATCGAGGGAGCAACGGGAGAATTGGGGCCGGTTTTTTGCTCGGATGGGTCTTTTGGTTCTTTGAAAAGAAAGGTTTCAGAAATATAGGGTGAGGAATTGAAAGAATCTTCCATTGGGGTTGAATTTTGTTGGGAAAAAACCGAACTTATGGTTGAAAATAAGAGAAAAAACAAGGAAAAAAAGAATCGAACAAATTGAAGCTTTAATGAAAATCTTTCCGCCAAAATAACCCCCCCAACTAGTAATTTTTTTTATGGTTTTGAAAAGGTTGAAATTTTGCAAACAATTAATACCAAAGAAAAACAAGAAAAGTCAACGTGTGAAATTTTTCAAAATTACGATCAAGACTTTGTTTTTTCCTTCGGGAATTTCTTTCATTTCAATTTTTTTTCCGAAGGCTTTCGACATTAATTTTTTATGTTACAATTTTCCGAACTTCATTATGTATCATAAGATAACCATTTTCTTCAGAGAATGCACTCATTGGCTCACAGGATATTTTTCAATCCTGGGTTCCGCTTTGGTGTTGCTGGTAACCATATTTTTTCTTTCGGTCATGCATCGTCCCATCTGGTGCGCCTGTGGAGATTTTTTCCCATGGGCAGGCGAGGTTCTGAGCCCTCATAACTCCCAGCATTTTTTCGATCCTTATTCTTTGACTCACCTACTCCATGGTTTTCTTATTTGCTGGCTTCTGGGAAAAGCATCTCCAAGAGGCTCTTGGTGGGTTCGCTTATGGATGACGGTGGCTCTCGAATCCGGTTGGGAATTGCTAGAAAACTCTGAGTTCATCATTCAGCGCTATCGAACAACCACCTTTTCCCTCGGCTATACAGGCGATTCAATTGCCAATTCTATCGGGGATATTTTATTTTGCATTTTGGGATTCATTTTGTCGGGAAGAATCGGCTTTGGCCGATCGTTGGTTTTGTTACTGGCAATTGAAATCATTCTTCTGATTTGGATAAAGGATAGCTTATTACTTAACATCATATTGCTTATTTACCCCGTTGAATTCCTAAAGACTTGGCAACTTAGCCACTAGAATGGAATTTTTGATTGCTGATTTTTGATTTGTTTTGGCCTTCAGCTCTCCGTTCAACCACAAATCAAGCTCTTCTCCTCAAATCAAAAATCAAACTTCAAAAATTACCCCTACTTTATTGAGCTGGTAACCATTTAGTTATTGGTGGAGACATTGCAAGGATTAATGAGTTGCGGATTATTCGGA
>JACPTH010000559.1 GCA_016192885.1 bacterium
CATTGATACGTGCTCCGGAATAACCAGATTAGTAAGAGCGGGGCAAACCCCGACGATCATCCAAACCGCCCAAGGAGATTTCACGGTTCTTAACAAGGGAAATCTCCCGGTCGGAGTGGATAGAAATTTCGAGTATAACGAACAGGAGATTTGCCTGGGAATTGGTGACAGACTTCTACTCTATTCAGATGGTATCTCGGAAGCTCGGTGCTTTGAAAATAAGGAGCAATACGGAGAAACCCGTTTATACGCAAGCATGAAATCCACTGCAAAACTGGAGTTTTCGGCGGCCATTTCCAGAATTGTTCAGGATTTAAAAGATTGGCTAGACCCGGAAAAACCTAAAGACGATGTAAGCATATTAGGAATTGAAATGCGAGGCCGTTTTTGTCAAATTTAGAAACTCAAAATAAATGGTCTTCGAAATTTAATCGCTGTTTGCCGGATTTGAAAAAGGAATTCTGGCCAAAACTTGATATGGTTCAAGCCCTATTTTTTTTGCAACCATTCGAGATGAAAAATTTGTTTCGCTACTAACATAAACCATCCGAAACCCCTTAACCCGTAAACGCTTTCTGTATTCGGCTAAAAGCCATGTTCCAAGCCCCATCCCCCTGAAACTTGCCGCGGTTTCAATGTATACCTCCACGGTATGAGGAGTTACATGAATGGGTTTCACAAGGCTAACGATGGAATTATTTTTCAAAAGATAACCTTTCAAATTCCAAAGGCCATCTTCGTTGGGTGTCTCAAAAAATTTCAATTCACCCTGAAAACCGGGAGGCAAAGAGGAACTTGTTTCAGCCAATTTTTTCTCCGGCTTTTTTAAAATGTCCCGGTGCCAAATCAAGCGTTCCTCCGGATCAGGGACCCCATTCTGTTTAAGTGTCTCCAAATCTTCAATCGGGACTAGCAAATGGAAGAAAGTTGAAGCGGGAATATCCCTCAAAAATTGAACGTACGAATTTACCGATCCAAATGGGTGGGCCAAATTCCACTCACCAGCCTCAACATCGGCAAATCTCAAAAACCAACCAGCGCCCTTAATGTAACCATCGGAGGGTAGGCATTTTACGACCCCTTGAGTTAATAAGAGATGAAGTTCCTCGTTAAAATTTTCTTCATGATCTTGAAGCCAATTAAGCCACCCTTTTTGTTTCGATTCCTTTTCTTCCATTTTTCGACAAATCTTGCTATTTCACCAATTTGAGGATTCTGGAATTTCCCTGGATAAAATTTCTTCCCTGCCTTCGTTCGGAGATCTTTTTTTGTACATTTATCGAATCCCCGTCAAAAGTCAGATTAGTGGAATACATTGCGGTCGCCAAAGTACTTGGGGTTGGCGTAAACTCTTGAATTTGCTGATGAACAAGGCCAAATTGCTTCACAAAATCGTGGATAAGTTTGTCTTTTCCCGCACCGCCTGGAAAGGAAGTCATAAAATATGGGACAAGAAACGCCTTTTTTCCATTTTTTTGTACAAGATGTGAAAAACGTTTTATAAAATCTTCAAAGTTTCCATTCTGACCTTTTCTCATTAATCTCAAAACCGTTTTATCTACATGTTCAGGGGCGATTTTTAATTGCCCGGAAACATGGTTTCTCACAATATACTCGAGATCCTCCCAATCTTCTGAACGAATTAAATCGAAACGAAGGCCGGAACCTAAGAAAACATGCTTAATTCCATTAATGTTTGAAGCTTTTTTTAGTATTTCCGCCAATGGTTTAAGACCCATTCCAAATCCGGAACAAAGTTTTTCAGTAGCGCATTTTTTTTCCGCGCAATTTGATTGCACGCATTTCCAACCGTACATGTTTACCGATGGCCCTCCGATGTCAGGAACGGTGCCTTTAAAATCCGGGTGGGAAGGGAATCCCTTTAGTTCTTCCAAAATTGAATCTTCGCTTCTTGAGCGAATGACCCGCCCTTGGTGGACGGAAAGGGAACAAAATGTACATGCACCGACGCATCCGCGATGAGAGATAATCGAGAATTGAACCGGAACTAGGGCCGGTATTTCCTCTTGATAAATGGGGTGAGATCGACGATTAAAGCCGGTTTTGG
>JACPTH010000560.1 GCA_016192885.1 bacterium
ATCTACCCTTCCGAAACCCAAGCATGAAGAATCCCAAAAAATGTAGACTCATTTTTATTTAGGGAAATTTTCCAAACGCTAAAATGCTACAAAATTTCACTTCTTGTTTCTAACGATTGGTATGATGAAAAAAAGCCAGGCCCCGACCCCTACAAGAGCCAATTTTACAAAACTTGCGCTAGAGAAAATGAACCCACATTGCTTGAAAAATGTGATTGTTAGCGAAGTTCCCCCTTTTCCAAAGCGGTATCCGAAAACGTCGATGATTTCTTTCGCCCGATATCGGACATCGAAAGATAGAGGGATATACAATATTTCCTTCGCCGCGCGAAAAAGCGAGTAATCTATCGCCTTGAAAGTAAGGAATGCAAAACCCGCGCTAAAGAGACTTGGGTTGGCTAAGAGATATCCGCATGCTCCAAGGTGGATAACGGGAATTAGAACATGCATTAGCGAAAGGGGGACCATTTTCAAAATCAAAGGAGTCAAGAGAAATTGGGAAACGGCGGCGGCGGCGTTGACCCAGGCAAAAAAACGTCCCGAAAAAGCGTTTTGAAGGTCCGCGTTTGGAATTTTGTCCTGCAGCAATCCTTGAAAACTAAGCTCTAATGCCGTTGCCACTATCTGGGTTGAAATAATAACCAGAAAAAGAAGAATAAGCGTTGGCTGCGCCTTAAAAAGACCTAACCCCAAATGATCGATTTTTACTGTAGGTTCATCGGGGGGAGGTTTGGGTTCTCCAAATCTTCTATACGCGTAGTTCGCAAAAAGCGAAGCAGGTATTATTGCACCCGCTCCGAACAAAATCATGTTTGGAGTCCCTAGCGGAACCGAAAGAATGCTTAACCCAATTCCCCCCAGAATTGACCCTATAGAAGCGATCCCGCAAAATGGCCCGTTTAGTTTCTTTGCCGCTTCCGAGCCTAACGTGCTATCCATGAACGACCAATACTGTTCGCACAAAAGCACTACATATACATCCTTTAAAATGAAGAGAAACCCAGCGGACGGTTTCCAGCCTAGTTGAAAGGTTCCGTAAAAAAACAGCATTCCAAGAGCGGATATGTACGAAGTGGCTTTCAGGGCTTTTCGAGGCCCTAGGCGGGATAACAACCAACCATAAAAATACAAAGACAGGATTAACCCAAACGGCATTATGCTCATAATGACCGGGAGGTTTTCATTGCCATAAGTTGTTTTGAAAAGAGTGGTCGCAGTACTTCGGGCGAATTCATAACCTCCGAACAGAAAACCTGCCGCTATTCCCATGATAATCGCGATCGTCCAATTTCCGTGACGAGAAACATCATAGGGATTTTTACGATCTAACATTGGCGGGTTATTCGATTCGCTCATCTTGAAAAATTCCCTTGATTATTAACGTTTTTTCAAAATTATTTTGCAAGCGCTCCTATATTAGCATATTATCTTGAGGCATCATTTTGTACCTTTCCCGTTTGATAATTTGGAGAAAAAAATGTCAAAAGATGTTCAAGGAAAGAGAAGCGTCCCAAATTCCGGAGTTCCAGCGTGTTTGGCCCTTTTTGGATTGCCGTTTTTAATTATCGGAGTAGGCTTTTTATACCAATCTCTAACCCTTTTTTGGATGTATTTTCAATCTGATTCCTGGGTGAAAACTCCCGCGATTATTATTAACGCCGAACTTAAAGACCATTATGGCGACGAAGGCGAGAAAACTTACTCCATTGATGCAAAATACGAGTATGACTGGAAAGGGAAGAAAATGAAGGGGAACCGTGTTCTCATAGAATCCGGTTCTTCGAGCGGGTTTCAGGAAAAGAATGAAATGTACAAGCTTCTAATCGAACATAGAAACAGCGGAGAACCATTTCTTGCATTAGTTAACCCCAAGAAACCCGAACAATCTCTTCTATTTCGTAGAATCACCACCGGGATGCTTATAATGCCCTTGGGGGGGGGAGTTTTTGCCATTGTCGGAGGGTTTCTCGTAATTGGAACCCTGTGGAGCAAGTGGTCAACCTCTCGACGGCAAAAACGATTTTCAATAGACTCAGAAAGGCCTTGGCGCGCGGAGGGGCTTTGGAATGATTTTACCGCGCATGGAAAAACCTCGGGAAATCTTGTTATTCTCTGGTTGGTTTCCCTTTTCGTCGCCTCTTTCGTAGGGGCTTTTGTTGTGGGTTTGAGATCCGACCCTAATGCGCCGCTCTGGGCAATAATATTAATCGGGAGTTTCAGCCTATTTCCGATTTTCCTGATGGCATATTCTTCTTATTTAAGCCTCAGATTATTTAAGTATGGGGCTCCATCGTTGCAATTGTCTCAAGTTCCAATAGTTGTCGGACAAAAGTTCTCGGGTGTAATGACCGTAAAAAAGCGCATTTTCCCCGAAAAAGGGGTAAAGGTAACTCTTCTTTGCACTCGAACCCAAACCACCGGATCAGGAGAAGATTCCGTTACGACAACCGATGAAGTATGTAAGAAAACTGAAACGGTATATGCCGATCTTGTAAAGGGTGGTAGCGACCGCTCGGCTATTCCTTTTTCCTTTATCATTCCTCCCGATCTTCCCGAAAGAAATATCGATACCAATCCGAAATACGAATGGAAGATTCTAGCGGAAGCAGCCACCCCGGGAATAGACTTTTTTGCCGAATTCGAAATTCCGGTCTATATTGTCACTGATCCAACCATGGTAGAGACACGGGTCTAACCTAAGAAGTCAACCTCCCTGGTAATTCCAAAATTGGAGGCGAGAAGTGGCTGGAAAAACGGTAAGGAGTAAATCCGAGCTTCCAAGCGGCTGTTTGGCGCTTTTTGGTTTACCATTTTTTGCGGGCGGCTTAGCAATGCTTTCCGTTAGCATTTACCTCCTCGGTTACTACTTTCAAACCAAAACCTGGAAAGAAGTTCCCGCACGGATTCAGTTTCTTGATTTGGTAAAGCATCGAGGGTCAAAGGGAGGCACAAATTACTCAATAAAGGCGGAGTACAACTTTATTTTGGACGGGAAGGAAAAGATAGGTACGCGCGTGCTTGTAGATGATTCTTCCGGTCCATATTCCGAAATGGACCCGTTGTATCGGATTTTATTAAAACATAAAAACGAGAGAACGCCAATTTCAATTTTTGTCGATCCAACCGCGCCCCAACATTCGGTTATTTTTCGGCGAATCTCCACGTCAATGCTTATTATGCCCATAATTGGATTCATTCTTTGCATTGTGGGGGGCGGAATAATAGTAGGGGATATTTATGGGTGGTATTGTAGGCGTCGCAGATCAAGCATTTTGAATGAAAACCCGGGAAGGCCCTGGCGAGCGGAAGAGAAATGGAAAGATTTTTCCGTACAAGCGGAGACTACGACCAATCTTTTTATCATCTGGATAGTTGCGATTGTTTTTTCGACATTTGTTTCAGTTTTCATGATTGCGTTATGGGTAGATTCGGTCGTCCCGATTTTCGTAAAACTAATCATCGGCCTTTTTGCATTGATTGCTCTTTCAATATTAGGTTGGGCAATTTATTTGACTTTGCAGTATTTTAAATATGGAATTCCGTCTCTTCTTTTGTCTCAAATCCCTCTTGTTCCAGGAACGGAATTTTCAGGAGTCGTGTTTGTCAAAAAGCGATTGGCGGCGGAAGATGGAGTGAGTATTAAGATTCGATGCATTAAATCCCTTACAGTTGGACACGGAAAGCAGTCTAAAACCATTACCGAAGATTTGTTCGTCAAGGAACAAGTGGTTCGAGTCGATCTAATGCGAAGCGGAAAAGACAGTTCCGCAGTTCCGTTTTCCTTTGCAATTCCCGGAGATCTTCCGGAGCGCGATTCGGAATCCAACCCCCGCTTTTCCTGGAAGCTGAACGCCCAAGCTTCCACCCCGGGGATTGATTTCGAGACCGATTTCGAACTTCCCGTTTACAAAGTCGAGGATCCCTCGCTAATTGAAAAACGGGTATTGTCTTGAGAGACAGGGGAAAAATCCACCAAAGACTAAATGGTTACTCTGACCCCAATTCTCCTTTTGACCTCAGGGGGCGAGCATGGTATTTTGGGAGCGAGAAAACAAATTGCTTTTTTTGGGTGAAAACAACGACAAATGGCAAAGGAAGCGAGCACGCGAATACTGATCAATGAACTGCTCCAGAGGTCGGGGTGGCGGTTCTTTGACGATGAGAACGGCTCCACCAACATCTCGCTTGAAACCAACGTCAAACTCAAGAAAAAGATCCTTGACGATCTCGGTGAAGACTTCGAGAAGACCGCCCACGGGTTCATCGATTACCTTCTTCTCGACGAACGCGGCTTTCCCGTTGCTGTTCTGGAGGCAAAGTCGAAGAAGTTCGAACCCCTCGTCGGGAAGGAGCAAGCCCGGAAATACGCTCAATCTCAGAATGTCCGATTCGTTCTGTTATCCAATGGGTGTTTGCAATATTTCTGGGACATCGAGCATGGCAACCCCGTTCTGATTACGGAATTCCCGCGTCCTGAATCCTTCGATCATTTTCACTCGTTCAAGCCGAATCCGGCCGCCTTGGTGGATGAAAAGTTCGAGAAAGATTATGTCGCGCTTACTCAGAACCCGTATTTCCGCAACGATCCTCGTTGGGACGATGCGGATGAGGTGATACAAAGCGCCTTCAGCGCGGAAACGGGTCTGAAATTCCTGCGTCCGTATCAACTTCGCGCCCTGACTGCGCTTCAAACAGCGGTCAACAACGGCAATACGCGCTTCCTCTTCGAAATGGCCACCGGTACCGGAAAAACCATGACCGCTGCCGCTGTGATCAAAATGTTTTTGCGAACCGGCAATGCGATGCGAATTCTTTTCCTCGTGGATCGCCTTGAACTCGAGACACAGGCATGGAAAGCCTTCGTTCGCCTTCTCAAGAACGATTTTCTCACCGTCATCTACAAGGAAAACCGCGACGACTGGCGTAAGGCGGAGATCGTTGTTTCAACGGTTCAATCGCTCCAATTCAACAACAAATACCGGCGACTTTTTTCGCCGACGGACTTCGACCTCCTGATTTCCGATGAAGCGCATCGCTCCGTCGGCGGGAACAGTCGGGCGGTATTCGAGTATTTTATCGGGTACAAACTGGGTCTGACCGCGACCCCGAAAGATTACATCAAGCGAATTGATCGAACTGACGCGGGCGGTCGCGATCCCCGTGAGTGGGAACGACGTCAGTTGTTGGACACGTACAAAACATTCGGATGCGAGAGTAGCGCACCGACGTTTCGCTATAGTCTGATCGACGGGGTCAGTGAAGGTTTCCTCCTTAACCCGGTGGTCGTGGACGCGCGAACGGATATCACCACTGAGCTGCTGGCTGACGAAGGTTATTCCGTAATGCAGGAAAACACTGATGGAGAGCTGGTCGAACAATCTTTTTTCGGCAGGGATTTTGAAAAGAAGTTTTTCTCGGACGAAACCAACCGCGTCTTTTGTGAAACCTTCATGAAAAGCGCCATTCGTGATCCCCTCAGCGGGGAAGTCGGGAAGACCATTATTTTTTGCGTTCGGCAGGACCACGCCACCCGGATTGCGCAGACTCTGAACGAAATGGCGCACGCGTTATTCCCTGGAAAATACCAGTCCGATTTCGCGGTTCAGGTATCATCGAACGTTCAGGAAGCCCAGCAGATGGCCATAAGCTTCGCCAACAACAACCTGAACGCCATACCCGATTCCCCACTGCCGTTAACTTAAGGGGAGATCAGCCTAAACTCCAGATTTGCAAGTTGCTTTTGGTGTTGGTTGCATTCGTAACCGCTCCACCTGTTCAAAATGTTTACTTCGGTTTAACATCTCATTTTCCTCGCCATTTGCTGAAACCCCGCAAAGCTTTCATCCATGAAAGCTTGTGTGGCAATCTCACTTCGTGTTCGATTGCAGCAAAATGGCGGAAAAATTTATGTTGCACCTCAGAACATTTTGACAGGTTTCACTTAAGTTACTCATTGCAAACAACACCACGGTTAACTTACAAAAATATACTGTTCAAGCCACTTTGTAGTTTAAGTTATTGGCAGTGGGATTACACCCCGCCCCTCACAGACCCGTATGTGCCCAATTCGGGCAAACGGTTCTTCGAAGGCCGTCACCCTGAGCAACAGGGCTGGGGAGGATTTC
Organism: bacterium; assembly: GCA_016192885.1. Classification (GTDB taxonomy): domain Bacteria; phylum Muiribacteriota; class Ozemobacteria; order Ozemobacterales; family Ozemobacteraceae; genus JACPTH01. The sequence continues at coordinate 6,126 of JACPTH010000560.1, forward strand.
TGATCCGGCCTTGGAGGCGCTCGGGGTCGTCTACGACGACATCGGGACCTCCCCTCTCAATGCGATCAAGGAGCGTTTTTCGCATTCTTTAGATCTTTCCCTAAATCGCGACCACATCGTTGGGTTACTTTCCCTGATTTTCTGGTCGCTAACAATGGTCGTGGTAATAAATTTTCGGCAAAAAACAAGTAGAAACCCCATGGATAATTGTTGAAGCCCACGACAAGCAACATGCGATTTTATAAGTTTTTGAAAGAAGATTATCCCATTATGTTTATCGCTTTGGGGATGATTGACCACTTTGCTTCCTTCGCCACAATTATTTCTCCGTCGTAATCTATGGGTTGTGGTTCGGAAAACCTTACCCAAGCGTGGTTTGTTTCCCGAAATAATACATCCGGATGATCATTAAGCCCTTCTTTTTCAAACTTGCCAATGAGGGAAATAAGCCTCCATGAAGAAACCTTTTCGCAGATTGCAATATCAAACAAGCCATCGTCTTTTGTTCGCTTGGTCAAAAACTTGAAATTTCCGGCAATGTAAGGCCTTTTTATAATACTTAGCCCCAAAAACTCCCCTTCCCTTTCCTCATTTCCAATTTTAAAAAAACCTTTGAACCCTGGAAAGGTAAATACTTCCCATGCAGCGGTTCCGATTAACCCAAACGGGTAAAATTTCTTGTACAAGAAATTAAAAAAACCTTTTTCGTGAATAAGTCTCATATTTGTTCTTGCAATCGTTCCGGCATGACACGATTGGAGAAAATGGCGGATCTCAATCGAACCATTTGGAGTTACCGCTTCCATGCGAATTACATCGAACGAGGAGATTTTCATTTCATCGATTCTGCATGGTAAACCTGCAATGTTATCCGCGGCGGGGAAAGGTTTTAAAAAATCGTTGCTTGTTCCCATTCCAATTACGCCAATGTTTGGGGAATAATCAGATCCGTCACATTGGGAACAGCCAAATACTCCCTCGACAATCGCCTGGAGCGTCCCATCTCCGCCCGCGGCAACGATGTTTCTAATTCCTTGAGAATTTGCTTCTAGAAGATGTTTCTGTAATTCGGTTCGCGGCGGGAGTTCTTTGCAGAAAACTTTGAACCCTCTTTTTTCAAGAGCGGACTCAATTTGAGGCCAGTGTTTGCCGGCTTTTCCGCGATTCGCTTTCGGATTGTAAAAAACCTGAAAACGGGACATTTTAATAAGGTGATCGGAAATTTGGGGTTAGGGGATTACTCCGTATTTCCTGCCGAGCTTTCCAAGGAGATCTATTGCATAATCCAAATCCGATTTAGTGTGAGTGGCCATGGCGGTAAGCCTAATCCGTTCCGTTCCCGGAGCGACCGCTGGGTATTCGATCAGCGAAAGGAACAGCCCCCTTTCGTAAGCTTCCTTAACAATTCCATATGCTTTCGCCCTGTCTCGAATGAACACCGGGATAATTGGGGTTTGGGCGGGCCCAAGATCGAATTTCATGTCTTGAAGGCTTTTGTGCAGGAAGGCTGAATTCTCGTGAAGTCTTTGTACAAGTTCCGGGTGGTTTTTGATTACTTCAAGGCTCCCCATACATGCGGCTACGGTCATTGGGGCAAGCGCCGCGGTAAACATTCCGGCGCGGGCGAAATGTCGAAGCCAATTAATCAATTCTTTAGACCCCGCGATAAATCCGCCGTAACAACCGAAAGCTTTTGAAAAGGTCCCCATAACGATATCGACTTTTCCTTCGACATCGCAATGTTCCAACGAACCGTGGCCAAGCTTCCCGACCGCTCCGGTGCCGTGGGCATCATCAACTAAAAGCATTACGCCAAATTTTTTGCAAACGTTTACTATCGGTTGAAGGGGCGCAATCTCCCCATCCATGCTGAAAACCCCGTCAACTGCAACCAGTTTTTGGCCTGGTTTTTCTGAAATTTCACGAAGACAGCGCTCAAGATCGACCGGGTCGGAATGCTTGAAAATTATGCGTTGGGCTCGGCTATACCTAGCTCCGTCAATTAAACTCGCATGGTTCAATTCGTCGCCGATGAAAAAATCGTCTTTGCCTAGGAGCGCGGTAATGCATCCGACGTTGGCTGAATAACCTGAAGGGAACAACATAGCCGCATCGCATTTTTTGAATTCGGCCAATTTCGCCTCGAATTCTTGGTGAAGGGTGGTATTCCCATTAAGGGTTCCGGGACCCGCCATCCCGATTCCCCAACGATCGATCGCAGCTTTGGTTTTGGATTTAACTTCGTCGTTAGTTGTCAGCCCAAGGTAATTATTGCTAGCCATCATGATCATGTCTCTAGGTTCCCCTGTTTCCAGGGTTGTGGCAAGAATGTGATTTTCGCTTGGGCCGTATAAAAAAAAAAAAAACAAGTATAACTTCCGCCTTTTTGCTTCTTCAATCACCTGATGGAACAAAACCATTTTTTCTTGAATGGTTTTTGAAGGGTCTCCAATTAGGCTTTTTACGTCGAAGGTTGTAATGTCCATTTTTCTACCTCTTTTTCGATAATTTCGATGATATCGCTTGCTATATCATTTTCAGGCCGGTTCGCCTGAATTGACTTCCAATTTTCTTTTTTAGCGTTCACAAGGAAGGCCTTTCGAAGGCGGCCTTGAAATTCCACGAAATTTTCTTTTGATGGGGGAAGAAACCCGCATTCATAAGGGGTA
>JACPTH010000234.1 GCA_016192885.1 bacterium
AATTCGCTTCATTGGAAGAATGTTTGGATAAGAGTCTATCATTCCGGCAATCGGTTGTCCTTTTGAAACATCAGAAATCAATCTTGCCGCGAGATTTAAAGCGATTGGGACATTTGCTACGTTCACGCCTCTTTCAAACCGATACGAAGATTCAGAAACAAGTCCAAGGGTTTTCGAGGTCTTTCTTACCGAAACAGGGTCAAACACCGCGGCTTCCAAGAGAACACGCGTGGTTCTTTCGGTAACTTCACAATCTTTTCCTCCCATAACCCCGGCTAATGCCACCGCATCTTTCGCATCGGCAATAACTAACATGGGATTAGAGAGAGTTCGAACTCCCCCGTCGAGGGTTTTTATTTTCTCGCCTTGCCGCGCCTTTCTAACGAAAATGCGATTTTGAGAAAGTTTGTCGAAGTCGAATGCATGCATTGGATGGCCGATATCAAGCATCACGTAATTTGTTACATCAACGATGTTGTTGATCGAACGAATTCCAACCTTCTCAAGCCGGTCCCGAAGCCAATTTGGGCTCTTTCCAACTTTTACGTTTTCAACCACCCTAGCCCCGTAGCGATGACAAAGGTCGCTTTCCTCGATTTGCACGGAAGTAACCTTTTTTACATCCCCAGGACCTTCGGAACCATCCAAAGCTTCTCGCCCCAAAGACAAATTAAAAATAGCGGATAGTTCGCGAGCAATTCCCAGATGGGAAAGTTCATCCCCTCTGTTTGGAGTAACCGAAAGGTCGAATATCGCCTCATCCCTACCTAAAACATTTAAAACATCTTGACCGACAGTGGAATCTTCGGGAAGTATGTAAATTCCTGAGTGGTCATCGGAAATTCCCAATTCTTTCATGCTGCATAACATCCCAAGGGAATCAACCCCGCGAATGCTTGCTTTCCGAATTTCAGCTCCGGATGGAAGCGTGGACCCGATTTGGGCAACCGGAACCTTGTCCAAAGGTCGAACATTTTTTGCCCCGCAAACAATATGCAAAGGAGAGTCTTTCCCAACATCAACACAGCAGATTGTCAAATCTGAAGCATTTGGGTGTTCTTTAATATCTAGGATTTGGCCGATTACAACAGTCCTTAAATTCTCTCCGGGCCGAAAAATTGCTTCAACCTCGGTACCGCTCATTAATAGAGCGTCCGCGATTCGTTCCGGGGTTTCACGAATATCAACGTAATCACGCAACCAACTTAGCAATATCTTCACGGATTCTCCTCCCTAGAACTGGCGCAAAAAGCGGATATCTGAATCAAAAAGAAGTTTAATGTGGTTTATTCCGTATCTAAGCATCGCAATACGGTCGATTCCCATTCCAAATGCAAACCCTGTGTAGCGCTCTGAATCATATTTTACCGCGTCGAAAACTTTGGGGTTCACCATTCCGCAGCCTAAAATTTCCAACCACCCCGACATTTTACAAACTCTGCACCCTTTTCCCTGACAAAAAATGCATTGGATATCTAACTCCGCGGAAGGTTCGGTAAATGGAAAATAGTGAGGCCTAAAACGATACGGTCGCTTCCCAAACATCATATCGGAAAATAGGAGTAGAGTCCCCTTAAGATCGCTCATTGAAACATTTTCATCAACCACAAGGCCTTCAACTTGGTGGAACATCGGCGAATGGGTGATATCATCATCTCTTCTGAATACTTTTCCGAGTGCGATCATTTTGAGCGGAGGTTTGAGTTTCTCCATGGTTCTAATTTGCATTGGGGAAGTCTGCGTGCGAAGGAGTTGATTATTTTCCAAGTAAAACGTGTCTTGGCAATCCCTGGCGGGATGGTGTTGAGGGACATTCAAAGCCTCGAAATTATAATACTCTTCTTCGACCTCAGGACCATCCGCGATAAAAAAACCCATCGATAGAAAAATTGATTTTATTTGATCACAAACCTGTGAAACCGGATGGAGGGTTCCAACGTTTGGAGCAGTTCCTGGAAGGGTTGGGTCAATCCCTTCGGCTTGCATTTTCCTTTCGTTCTCATTAGTTAAGAGGGAATTCATTCGCTCGGTCAGAATCTGTTGAATTCGCTCCTTAAGTTGGTTAACTTGCGCTCCAACCGACGGCCTTTCATCCATTGGAACCTTGGATAGTTGCTTCAACAAATTAGTAACCCCACCCTTTTTCCCGAGGAATTTGACTCTAAGTTCATCGAGAGATTTGCTATCTTTTGTGGTCTTGCTTTCCGATTGAAAATCATTCCACAGGGATTCAATTAATTCTTTCATTTCAACTCCTTAGGTTTTTAGGGCGATAAAAGAAGCCAATCTTCGCGACGACTCCTTTCGTGCAAGGTGATGGCAACACTGGTGGCTACGTTTAAAGATTCAACGCTCGCTTTCATAGAAATGGTCAAAGTATTCTGGCAAAGTGAAAGACATGTTTCAGAGAGACCCTCGCCTTCAGTTCCAAAGAAAAATGCCGTTTTTTTTGGAAACACTACATTTTGAATCGGAAGACCACTCTTTCCCATTGCAAAACATGTAAAACCATTGGATTTAAGTTTTTCAAAAATCGCTTTTTCATCAATGGTCTCATAAATAGGAATTCGAAAAGCTGACCCAGCTGCGGCCCTCAAAACTTTAGGGTTCATTACAGAACAGCTTCCTTTCAGGCAAATAAGGGCATCAACGATGAAAGCTTCCGAAGTTCTCACAAGAGTTCCAAGGTTTCCTGGGTCTTGGACTCGGTCAAGAACCACAAGAGTATAAACTTCGTGCAGTAGTTCGTCAAGCGGTTTTGGGGAAGGAATAGAACCCACTCCAATAACCTTTGAAGGGGAATCGAGAGTGGAAATTTTTGAGAATAGGTTGGGAGGAACAACATAGAGAATATCAGAAAATCGCATCCAGTCTTCTTCACAACCCTCTTCAACGCAAACAACTTTTATTTCAATTTTAGCGTGAATAGCTTCAAAAAGTAACTTCTTCCCCTCAATTATTAAATCGTTGGAATCTTGGGTTCGGCGGTGACCGGACAATCGTTTAATCCGCTTCAAAACTTGGTGATCCTTGGATTGGATCAATTTCATAGACCTTCCTCTCTATTAATTTGAGGTACATTGATTCAATCTTATGATTCGTGCGGCTTCTTTACAGTTTTCAAAAAAATCGCTCGGGATTTCCCCGAGCGGTTTTTTGCGTGGGATAAACGAGTTATGCAACTACAGCCTTTTGCCCCGTTGCTCTTTGCACAATTTCGCGGAATGTGTCCGGATCGCGTACCGCCATATCAGCTAAGACCTTACGATTTAAACCAATCCCAGCTTTTTTTAGCCCATTAATAAAAACGCTATAGCTTACGTTATGTTCGCGGCAAGCGGCGTTAATACGAATAATCCAAAGAGAACGAAATTTTTGGGGTTTATCGTGGCGATCATTGTAGGCATGATATAAAGCATTTAAAACCGCCTCTTTTGCAACCTTTTTAACATTCTTGTGACATCCCCAGTAACCCTTGGCCATTCGAAAAAGCTTTTTTTCTTTTTGGCGGGAGTTACTAGAACTTTTTGACCTAGGCATAATTTTAACTCCTTCGGGATAAATTGGGCGAAAGTTCCGCCATGAAAGCCTTAGGAATATGGCAGCAAGGACCTGAGCGCCTCCTCTTGGCATTTTGGAACAATAGCTGCTTGCTTAAAACACCGCTTTCGTTTACTTGATTTCTTGGTTAAAATATGGTTTCCACATGCACGGTTACGGCGATACTTCCCCGAACCGGTTACTTTGAACCGTTTGGATGCCCCGCTGTGGTTCTTCATTTTTGGCATGTATGACCTCCGTTTTTTTATTTCTTCTTTGGCGGTTGTAAAATCATTGAAAGCGTATTTCCCTCAAAAGCAACATCTTTTTCGATGGAAACTTCTTCACCTAATATGGTCTTCATTCGTTCGATGACTTTGGTACCAATTTCAAGGTGTGCCCTCTCACGTCCCTTGAAGAAGACCGAAACTTTAACTTTATCTCCTTCCTTGGTAAAATGCTTAATTTGGTTGCATTTAGTTTGGAGATCTCCTTCATCTGTTTTTGGGCGAACTTTGATTTCCTTGAGTTTAATTACCCTCTGCTTCTTTTTGGCTTCCTTTTTCTTTTTGGTCATTTCATATTTGTACTGACCAAAGTTCTCTTTGATACTCCTACCTCCAAAAAAGTAAAATAGGGCGACAGATACTCTGCCGCCCTATTAATGAAGGCACATTAACAGCGCTGTCCGGAAGACCGGACACAACCTTTTTGCCGGACGCTAAAGGTGAGGACAGAGTCCTGCTTTAACCTGATTAGGTTACCAAAAACACAGGGATAAATCAAGTTTTTTTTGATTTTATTTTTTCTCATCTCATTCGAATTGAATTGCTTTGGCTCAAATTCATAGCATGAGTTGCAAACCCTACCGTAGGAAGAATTCTTGCAATTCTTTCTGAAAGAACGAAACCAAGAAACCTATATTGGAGAATTAAATGACCTTGATTTTGAGCGAGAAGTTTCCTCCGAATTGGATCGAATATGTTATAATCCCTTCAATTGTTTTTAGACCCAAATTATTACTTTATTAAATTTGAAAGGATTTTAAATACACAGATGAAACGGATCCGAGTTATTCAATGGGGGCTTGGCGCGATGGGTAGCGGCATGGTTAAACTCATGCTAGAAAAAGAGGGACTTCAAATTGTTGGGGCAATTCGGAAACGCAAAGCAACTGTTGGAAAAGACCTCGGGGAAGCCCTCGGACTATCCAAGATTCTTGGAGTAAAAGTTTCAGGTTCGCAAGACGGTTTATTAAAAAAAGGTAACGTAGACCTAGTGATGCATGCAACCGATTCCTTTACCCGAACATGCTTTGACGAGCTAAAGGACATTATTGAAGCGGGAATCGACGTTATCACTATTGCCGAGGAGATGGCAGAACCACACGCCCAAGAGCCCGAATTGGCGAAAGAAATTGATATGCTTGCGAAAAGACATGGCGTAGTAGTCCTTGGAACCGGGGTAAATCCCGGGTTTGTTCTTGATTCTTTAATTATCAATTTGACGGGCGCGTGTCATCGGGTCGATAGAATTGAAGCCAGCCGAATTAACGATCTGTCTCCTTTCGGCCCAACCGTAATGAAAACCCAGGGGGTTGGAACCACCCCCGAGGAATTTAAAAGGGGTTTGGCTCAAGGGACTATTGTCGGCCATATAGGTTTTAAAGAATCCATTAGAATGATTTCAGATGCCCTTGGTTTGGGGGTTGAAAGAATTGAAGAAATTCGAGAGCCCATTATTTCGAACACTGAACGAGAAACGCCGCATGTTAAAGTAAAACCTGGCATGGTGGCCGGGTGCCGCCATATTGGTATCGGTTTCAAAGGAAACGCCGAAGTAGTTAGGTTGATC
>JACPTH010000561.1 GCA_016192885.1 bacterium
TATTTTTCCCCGCATGTCCGAAGCAAGCGGCTGGATAGGTTTTACAAACAAACTACCCGACATGACCTCCGAAGTTTATCTTTTAAATCCAGACGGAAAAAAGATAAAAAAAATCTTCGAAGGTTTTGTCTTGGAAGGATTTTCTCCAAACGGTAAATTTCTTTTATATACAACCTGCGATCGAGATTCATCCCTGTACAGCTATTCGCTTGACAGCAAAAGATCCACGAAACTTTCCGACAATTTAAAAGTTACCGCCGCGGATTGGTCGCCTTTGGGAGATTGGATTTCCGTGTCGGCGCTTGTTGAGGACGGCACCAACGACCTTTATCTTATTTCCACCATGGCGCAGGGAATCGTCCGCCTTACTCAAACCGATGGAATTAATGAGTCGTTTCCGCAGTTTACGAAAGACGGAAAATTTCTCGCATTTACTTCCGATCGCTACGGTTCAAATGAAATCGAATTTTTAGATCTTGAAAATATGCGATTTCAACGTCCCCTGATTGGAGGAATGTATTCCGCGTTATCGCCAGACAGCCACTGGGTGGTTTTTGAATCCGGAAATAATCTTGGTATTAGCAGAGTGGATGGCTTGTACAAGAGGGAAGTTGTCGCAGGTCGAACCCCGTTCTGGATAAAATGATTTTTCTTGGCGAAAGTTCCATATTTGAAAGGAGTCGACGTTGATCACCCTCAAAAAAATTCTCGTCCCAATTGATTTCTCTTCCATTTCAAAACTTTCCTTGCGCTACGCCGCCTCTTTCGCCGCGGAATTCGGTTCGAAAATCCATGTTTTGCACGTGGTCGAAGAAGAAGTTCTGCAACCCGGAACCCTTGAAGACCCCTTAAATACTAGGGTCGAATGGGAGACCGAGGAAATGCAAAAACTTCATGAATTTATCGACCCTGATTTGCTAGAATGGGATATCGAGAAAGCGGTTATCGGGGGATTGGCCTTTGAAGGTATTATCGACTACGCTAAAACGCATGAAATAGATTTAATTATAATGGGTGCCCGCGGAGTTTCGGGGTATCTAGATTCCTGGTTGGGAGGGACCGCTTACGAAGTGGCGAGAAAGGCTTCTTGCCCTGTTTTAACCGTAAAACCCAACGGAATTCAATAATCGTAAGATTTTAGCGTTTTGAAAAAAAGGTTGTAATCTCTTTCCCTTAAATCATTATTGTGGGCTTTTGGCCCTTGATATCCTCAAAATAACATCGCAAAAGCTCGGCGGTGCTCCAGGCTTGAGCAATGCACCCTTTCGATTCGTGGGGCGGTTCTCCGTCAAAAATCTCCGAAACGCTCCCAAGACATCCGTCCGTTTCCAAATGAATTCTTAACGGTTCGATCATTTGGGAGGCCCGAAGTTGCGCA
>JACPTH010000562.1 GCA_016192885.1 bacterium
CCGGCGGCATAAGCCTTTGCCAGAAAAACCAACACGGTTTTTGAGCGATAACAACCTGAGAACAACCTCCAATATAGGCATCCTTAATGTTCCAAACCGTTTGAGTAATACCTAAAAATACCGGAATTTGGCGGTTTAATTTTTCAAACTCATTGGGTCCCCCGCTTCCGATAAAACTTTTGATAAAAAATGCCATAAGGTCATTTAGGAAACCATTTAGGCTTGGGTGAAACCCCTTAGAGAAAGCGACACTAAAAAAGGAACTAGTTTGAGAAGCTAACAAGATAGGGTTCCATTGATGGTGCAACACCATCACCCCGGCATTTTTCAGCGAAAACCCTTCATTTTCCAAGGCAATCAACGATTTTTTGGCGACCAAATTCAAGTCGTTCACGGTTGGGCCGCAAACCGGAGCTTGAAAGCCTGTTATAAGGCCCGCGAAAGAGATTGCTTTATTGGTGATTTCAGGAAGCGGGGTTGGGGGGTAAACCGAGGCGCGGTGGGAAATATCTTTGGTAAGGTTTTCAAATCTCTCATCAAACAACAATTTTGAAAGGTTCTGTTGATTAAAAAGTTTTAATGCGGATCTGTTTTGCCACTCTGCTTCAACTTCCTGACGTTTTCTAACGAAACCGGCGTTTTCCTGCGTAGCTTTCCAGACAACAAAACATGGAAGTACAAGTAATACCAAGCCAACCAGAAAAAAAGAGGATTTCAAAAAAAAGCCTGATTTGGCATTTTGGAGGATGGGCGTGTTATTAGGAGGCATATCGAGCTTACTTCCGGTTAAGAATGCCTAAAAACTACCGCTTTTTCATCGTAGTCGCGCAAGGGAACGAGCTTATCCCCCAACCACGGAGCGAGGCGAGCAATCTTGGGACACATTACCAGCGGGCAGTGAGGCACCAGCTTACTTAGCGATTCAAGCCAGGAAGCATCTTTAACCGGCGAACCCATCACCGCGTGATCAAAATAAGGGCTTCGCGGGTCCCCCAACCCCCCCATAATTACCTCTCCCATCGCAAGACCTACCCCGATTGAATATGGAAAAAGCCCGCTTTGGGCACGGGAAAGGTTAATTTTTCTTAGGCTATTTAACATTTCCAACCCGGTTTCGATCGCCCTTTTAGCGGTTTCTTGTCGGTCATTTTCATTCAAGTAGAAGAGGGCATTTATTGCATCCCCAATAAATTTGTTGATTCGCCCCCCATGGGCTCCAATTATTTCAGACATCCGATCAAAATGATTGTTTAGTAAAGACGTAATGACCTTTACGGGTTGACTTTCGCAAAGAGTTGTAAAATTTCGAATATCGGAAACCAGGAAAATAACCGAAACCCGAGAACCCTGCGTTAATCTGTCGGCTAAAGACCCCCCCTGTAAATCGGAATCCCCATGTTTTGCCATAGCGTCCAAGGTGGTCTCTGAAACGATGGTGGTCAGTCTTTTCCTTCTATCTAATTCTTTGATCATCTGATCGAAAGCTTGAGTAAGTTGTCCAAGCTCATCCGATCGGGGAATTCCGACCCTGACATCGAAATTACCGATCGCGACGGCGTCTAATCCTCGTTTGACATGCGTGATTGGAGTAACGATTCTGGAGCTTGTAACCAGCCCTAGAAAGAAGATTGAAATTACGCTTAGAATTAATAGCCCTACCAGCAACCAAAATTTTGTTTGAATTTCCTCAAAGATATGAGCTATGTTTTCGACGCCGACAACAATTTTTCCGGGGAAGGACTGTGACTGAACGGCAACAATGAGAATTCCCTTTTCCTGAAAAACCCTGAAAACTGAGCCTAAACCTTTTGATGCGGCTTTCGCCGTGAGCAATGCGCCTTCGGAGTAATCTTTTTCAATTGAATAAGAGGGGGGAAGATGAATTTTTTC
>JACPTH010000563.1 GCA_016192885.1 bacterium
TTGAACGGAAATTTTCCCATTTGCTCGTTTTTTTGTCCGGATAAACATGAAAAAAGAATACCAGAAAAAGAGGGTTCAGTAAAGAAAAAAATACTTCTGGGGCACTACAAGGTTGGGCAAAAAAAGAGTTCTTATTCAGAGTCGGTTTGAGCCTTCGACTTGGTCACGAACCGTCGAAGTCAGGTTGAAGATGTTGAAAATCTGAAAAAACTACAATTCTCCATCTAACCCCTAGCCCAACTGCCTTAAGATTGTCCGGAGGGGTCTCTTGCCTCAATTCTCAAGACATGCGCGGGTTCTTCGTTTGGGTCAAGTTCAACATAGTTTTTCACGCCTTTCCAGAAAAACCGCTTATCGGAAAGAAGATCGACAACCTCATAATTCTCGCCAGGCTTTAAGCCATAATTTTCAAGAGGAACATAAATAAAGGAATGCTCTTTTTGAAATGGATTCAAATTTACAACCACTAGTAAATTATTATTCCAGAGGGACTTCCCGAAGAATAGGATATTTTCATTCTCAGCGTGATAAAAGCGAAGATTGCCTAATTCTTGAAAGGCAGGGTTTTCACGACGAATTTTGTTAAGCGTTGCTATCGTGATTTTAATATTCCCGGGCTTGTTCCAATCGCGAACCTTGATTTCATACTTATCTGAGTTGAGGTATTCCTCTCTTCCCGGGATGGATTCAGATTCACAAAGTTCGAACCCGCTGAAAATGCCGTAAGAAGGAGAAAGGGTCGCGGCCAAAACCGCCCTTATCTTAAATGCCGGAGCGCCCCCGGATTGCAGGAAAAACGGGTTGATATCAGGGGTGTTGGTGAAAAGATTTGGCCGAAAAAAATCCGTTTCAGGTTGATTCGAAAGCTCGGAAAAATAGTCAATTAATTCCTTTTTGGAATTGCGCCAAGTGAAATAAGTGTAAGACTGGGAAAACCCTACCTTGGCAAGTTTTTTCATGATTTTAGGGCGGGAAAACGCCTCAGAAAGAAAAATCACATCCGGATACAGATTATGGATTTCTTTTATTACCCATTTCCAAAATTGAAACGGCTTAGTGTGAGGGTTATCGACGCGAAAAATCCGGACACCGCGTTGTGCCCAAAATAGAAAGATGCGTTTTAATTCGTTACACATGCCTTCTTTGTCGGGTGTATCGAAATTTAGCGGGTAAATGTCTTCGTATTTTTTTGGCGGATTCTCGGCGAATTTGATTGTTCCGTCGGGGCGGTGATAAAACCAGTTCGGGTGATTTTTCAAATACGGATGATCCGGAGAGCAATTAATAGCGAAATCTAGGGCAATTTCGATGCCCATATCGCACGCTTTTTGGGTGAGCCGTTCAAAATCGTCCATCGTACCTAAACTTGGCTCAATGGAATCGTGCCCGCCAGCTTTTCCACCGATGGAATATGGGCACCCAGGGTCGCCGGGTTTACAAATCAAGCTGTTATTCCGCCCTTTTCGCTTGGTCGATCCGATGGGGTGAATCGGAGGGAAGTATAGTACATCAAAACCCATATCTTTAATATCAGGCAAGCGCTTCTCGACATCTCGAAATGTTCCGGATACGTCTTCGCTGGTTCCGCAGGAACGCGGAAAGCATTCATACCATGTGGAATATCGGGCTTTAATGCGGTCTACCCAGAGCGGGTAGGAACGATCGGAAACGACTTGGGTGCTTGGGTCCGGATGGGTTTCCAGAAGGTGAACCAACATTGGGTCGAAAAGAATTGCGGTTTTTTCAGTCGAGGTTTTGGCGTTTTGCACGGCGTTCAAAAATTGTCTAAGCCCCGATTGTTGGCCCTGCGGAAACCATTGCAACGCCTTTTCCAAAAGGGAAACCCCTTCAAGCTGGTCCATTTCAACGCTGACTCCGGCGTCGACCTTCTTATGGGTGTCGAAAACCCACGAACCGTATGCGTCACAAAAGGCTTCAATCGCGAATTCGTAACTTCCAACTTCATGAACGCTGAAATCTCCCGCCCAGAGGTCGAGACCCGGATTTACGCAATGCATTGGAGTTCGCTCCCAGCGTGTTGATCCGGATTTTCGATACATTAAGCGCGCGAGAATTTTGTCATGGCTATCGCGAAAAATATCCGCTTGAACGAAAACCGAATCTCCAACCTCCCGTTTGATCGGATAACGCCCATCGTCAATAGCGGGGCGTACATTTTCAATTGAAATACGTTTCCAAGACGATTGAGAGGGAATTTCTTCGCGGTGTTCTAAACTGTTCATTTTTTTAGGGTGTTATACAATTCAATAGTTTGTTTGGCTACGCTTTTCCAACTAAACAAATTTTCCACCCGCTTTCGCCCTTTAATCGCCATTCCTTGACGAAGTTCATTTTTTGAAAGCAAGGTATTAATTTTCTCGGCAAGATCCTCGGAAAATTTCTTTGGATCAACAGGCTCAAATGGAGGTTCCTTTTGTTGTTGAAGTTCCACCAAAAAACCGGTTTCGTTGTTTACGACGACCTCCGGAATCCCGCCAACCGAAGAAGCAACAACAGGGGTTTCACAAGCCATCGCCTCAAGATTAATTATTCCGAACGGCTCATAAATCGAGGGACAACAAAAAACCGACGCGTTGGAATAAAGTTCAATTATACTCTTTTTATCAACCATTTCAGGGAGCCAGACCACGTTTTCACGCGTCGCGCGAACGTTATCCACGCAAGCCTTCATTTCTTTCGCGATTTCAGGAGTATCCGGTTGGCCAGCAGCTAAAACGACTTGAATATTTGGTTGTAAGTGAGGGATTGCGTTTACGAAATGAATTATTCCCTTTTGGCGCGTAATTCGCCCTACGAAAAGAACGTAGGGTATGTTTGGGTTAACGCCAAACTTTGAAAAACAATCAGAACTATTGACTTTTCTGTATTCTTCGGTGTCAATCCCATTTGGAATAATTTTCACTTTGTCGGGTTGAACCTTGAAATGTTTTAAAATATCTATTTTAGTGCCTTTGCTTACGGCGATGACCGCATCGGCCATTTCCAAAGCGGTTTTCTCAACCCAGCAGGAAAAATCATACCCTGCCCCGAGCTGTTCGCGTTTCCAGGGGCGAAGGGGTTCAAGGGAATGGGTCGTAATTACTAAAGGTATCTTGTAGTTTAATTTCGCCCATATTCCGCCCATATGGGTATACCAAGTATGGCAATGAACGAGATCAGCGTCAATGCCGGCACCTGCGAAACCAAGACATCGTTCTAATGTTGTGAAAACGCTTTTAAGGTTCGAAGGGGAATTTTTATATGCCTCCTCATTTACATTAAACCCCTTTACCTGCAAGGGTGGAAGGTCTTTCGCCTGGTCACCGAAACATCTAACTTCAACATTAATTTGGCTTGATAATTCGCGAGTGAGATATTCGACGTGAACTCCCGCCCCCCCGTAAGAATATGGGGGGTATTCATTCGTAAGAAAGAGAACTTTCATAGATTTCAGTCCCCGAAATTGATTTGGAACCAAAACATTGCAGAAGAGCTTAGCAGGATGCTATTTTGCATCCACGCTTTTCCGATGTCAACAATTTTCGATAAAATGGGAAAAGAGTTTTAAGAAAAGTAGCTGGTGAATAGGAATCAGTCGGGTTACGGGTGGGAAAAATTATCCTGAAACATTTTCGGAATTGACGTTTCAAACTCAGGCTTAAGAACCCCAAGATTGGTGAAAATGGCCGTAATTAATTCCGGAGGGGTAACATCAAAACTTGGGTTCTTCACCATTATATTGAGCGGTGCGATCGTCGTCCCTTTAATTTTAGTAACTTCGCTGGAATCCCGTTCCTCTATGCGAATTTCCGACCCGTGGGAAATGGAAAGATCGAACGTGGAAACCGGGGCGGCGACATAAAACGGTATTCGATGATAATGGGCAAGAACCGCTAAAGGGTAAGTTCCTATTTTGTTCGCGACAAAGCCTCGAGAGGTGATTCGGTCCGCGCCTACGACTACGCCTTGAATCTGCCCGCTTTCCATTAAGCTTCCAGCCATATTGTCGCATATTAAAGTCGCTGAAATACCCTCTTCGAGCAACTCCCAGGCGGTGAGTCTCGCTCCCTGAAGTAACGGGCGCGTTTCATCCACGAACACGGAAAAATGCTTCTTTTGTTCTTTCGCGGCTCTAAATACGCCCAAAGCGGTTCCGTAACCGGCTGTGGCAAGCGCTCCGGCGTTGCAATGGGTAATCCAGGTGTCTCCATCCCTTAAAAATTGAGACCCATTTCGCCCAATGGAATGACACATGGCTACATCTTCTTCCTTTATGGCTTCAGCTTCTTCCAACGCGGCATGAAGAAGGTTTTTTTGAAAATCTCTAGAATTTGATTGCGAAAAGATTTTTGAAAGTTTATTTTTCATCCGGTCGATTGCCCAA
>JACPTH010000564.1 GCA_016192885.1 bacterium
ACCTTGATTGAGATGAGCGTTGTTGTCGCAATCATCGGAGTTCTTTACCTAACGGTAATTCCAATGTATGGAACCACCGTTCATAAATCAAAGGAAGCGGTTTTGAAAGAAGATCTCTACGTAATTCGAAAAGTTATCGACCAATATTACAAAGACCACCAAGCTTGGCCCCCTGACTTGGATTCCCTGGTGAAAAGCGGCTATTTAAGGGCAATTCCGGTTGACCCTATAACCAATAAAATTGACTCCTGGACGATACTTTCCTCAGACCCGTGGAGTCATGACGTATATGATATCCATTCCGGCGCTCAGGGGAACGGCCTCGACGGCACTCCTTACGGTTCATGGTGAAATAAATCTTTTTACCGAAATGAAGCTTTGGAGCTTATTCCGCAAAACAAAGGAAAAGAGCCGAGGGGCGGAGAAATGAAATGAGAAGAAATGTTTCCGGAGTCGCCTTGGTGGTTTTGGTGATGGTAGTTCTTACCATTTGCATTGGCTTTTCGGTTGCTTTGCCTCGTGCCACGAATGCGGTAAAAGAAACCAAAGAAACGGAGCTTAGGTTTGTTCTTGGCGAATTCAGGCGATCGATTGAGAAGTTTGTCGATCGAAACGGTTGCAACCCAAAGTCATTGGATGAGCTGCTTAAAGATAATGAAGGCCGCCGCTTTTTAAGAAGGATCTATGCCGACCCATTTACAAAGAAGAATCAATGGGCTTTCGAGATAACTACCGAAGGAATTATTATCCATTCGCTTAGTAGTGAAACCAGCCTTTCCGGAGTTTCTTATAGTGAGTTTCGCTGATTTTTCATCCTACCTTTTCTTACGACCCATCCTTTGATATCATAGGATAATGGAAAAAATCAGTTTGTTAAATGAAATTTGCTTGGGGAGAAAAACTTCGAAAGCGGTTCCCGCTCAAATCCTTTGCAGACTTCTTGGGAACAACAAAACACCCTGCCCAATCGATTCTTTTTGCAGCTTTTCCGACCGCCACGGTCTGGGAATTTTATATGGTTCCATTGCCGGTATTGGGACGCTTTCATTTGTTCTCTTTTTTTGGATTTTTTTTGTTACCCGTCTCAGCAAGATCGTTGGAATACTTTGGAAGGTTTTTTCCCCGCCATTGAAATGGCTTATTTGTACTATTATTGAGATTAAGAAACTTTGGGATTGCTAGTTCATTTGGGCTGTTTTTTACGATGAATTCTTTAGATTCCACTTTGTTTTTTAACTTTTCCGGTCGAGATTTTCCGGATTATTCCAAGACAAGCTTTGATTCCATGCTCGTGAAAAAGGGCCTAGTGAGGGAGGCGGGGTTTGCCCTTGAAACCATGTCGCGCTTTCAAGATTTCCCATCTTGCGATCTTGAGGGCGCAATTCTGTTTCCCGCCTTCTCCGACGCTCATGTGCATTTTTTCCAAACAGCTTTGATGATGATCGGGGTTTCTTTCGAAAAAGCTAAATCTCTTCGAGATGTTTTTGATCTTCTCAAAGATTTTTCGAAAAAGAATTCGGAAGACTGGATCTTAGGTTGGGGGCTTGATGAGACTAATCTTTCGGAGGGAAGACTTCCCACTTGTCGAGAAATTGATGCCGTTATTCCAGGACGAAAGGTTTGGCTTTCAAGAATCGATTTACATTCTGCGGTAGCAAATTCTCCCGTTGTAAGCTGGGCTATCTCAAAATTTCCTGATATCAATTGTGACAAAGGTCATTTTTGGCGTGAAGATTACATCCGCATCTCGGGTATTGTTTATTCCGAGCTTCCCGCTTCATTAAAAAAGAAGGGCCTCGCGGTTGCTAGGGATCGTTTCCTAAAAAGCGGTGTTTCAGCAGTTCATGCCCTTGAGGGAGGATGGAATATTTCCGATGATGATGTACAGGAAACCGCTGAGTTTCTTTCCGAACCAGGGTTTCATGGGGTTGTTTATCATCAATCGGAGGATATTTCCCTATCTCGTAAAAATGGTTGGCCCCGGCTTGGAGGCTGCCTTTTCGTTGACGGTTCATTTGGTTCCCGAACCGCCGCTTTAAAGGAACCTTACGCTGATTTTCCCGATTCCAACGGAACCATGTATAGAGACGCAAGTCAGCTTCGATCCTTAATTAGGTTTTGTACGAAAGAAAGGGTTCAGCTTGCAATGCACGCAATCGGGGATTTAGCTATTGAGAACCTAGTCAATTCTCACCAATGGGTTTTTGAAAATTGGGGAAGCCCGCCTCTTTCCCATCGAATCGAGCATTTTGAACTTCCCGATGATTTGGCAATTTTGGCCGCTAGAGACGCCTCATTGTTTATTTCAGTCCAACCCGCGTTTGAAGTTCTTTGGGGCGGAAACGAAGGAATGTATTTTAAGCGACTCGGCCCAAAGCGCGTGATGCGAACAAATCCATTCCGTACTATTTTTAGCCGCGGGATTCCTATTGCCGCGGGCTCTGATAGCCCTGTAACCCCGATTAACCCTTTTCTTGGAATTCATGGCTTCGTTCAACACCCTAACCCCGATGAGCGAATTGATCTTAACCGGGCGTTGGCGGCTTACATTTATGAACCTCACCGTTTTTCCGGAGAGATTGGTTCTCGCGGTACCTTGAAACAAGGATATCAAGCTGATTTCGTTTGCATGGCCCAAGACCCCTTTCTCATTTCCTATTCCGAGATTCGAAACCAAAAGATTTCCCGGATTTTTGTTGATGGAGTGGAGGTTTACGTTTAACTCGAAAAATATTTCCAATACGAACAGATTTTTTTTCATGGTTCTATTCATTGGAATCCTAATGGAAAATGGAGTGGGGTGGAGCGCAACCTTAGTCGTTCCTGAGCGCTCCGATCCGCTTTCCATGTTCATTGTTGAAGTTAAGCTTGATCCCGAGGATTCAGATTCAAACCGCGTTTCCTATAACCCTTCAAAAATTCAATTTGCCGGAGCGGTAGAACCCACTCCGGATATTCAAAATCCGGCCGACGGACTTGTGGAATTTTTAGCAAAACCCATCGGGGAGCGAAAATATTCTCTAAAATTTATGGCCCTTTCCAATGCGACCCAAGCTGAGGTTGTTTTGGAATTTGGGAAAAATTCCACTCGAAGAACCGTTCGATTTTTCACGGTTGAGAAGGAAAAGAATTACCATTTGCACGTACTAATTATTGCTTTGATTTTAATTTTCATTGCATGGAAAACTTGGGCTTTCCAAAGTAAGAATCAAAACTTAATGTCTACGCGCTCATTATTCATGAGTTTTGAAGAGCTTGAAAAATTCCAAAAGGAACATTTTCCGGATTCAGAAGCTCCCTCGATTTCCACTTCCCCGTTATCTGAACCCGCCCCAAATGGAATTTCGGCGAAAGAAGAAAAAGTTAAAAGGAGCGGGGAAATTGGTAAAGACACTTTAAAGTTAGATATTCCGGAGATTCCTTCAAAAATACCTGATTCCAATGAGCTGCAAGAGCCTGCATCGGAACCATCCGAGGCTTTTGAAAAACCTTTACCTTCAGTTTCCTCGCGAACTGAAGAAGTTCCAATAGTTCCCATTCCACCCCCGCAAGTTGAGAAAATTGAGGGTCAAATTTCTATTCCGGATGAAGGTTTTGTCCAAACCGTTCGAAGAGATTCAGCCCGCGTAAAAGCTCAAATTGAAATCGAAAAATTCCCGGAAAGGCTGGAAAAAGCCCCCTCTGAAAAAAGAATCTTTCTTCGCTTAGTTGATGAATCGAGCAAAGCTCATGAGGGAATCGACATTGAAATTACGATAGGCCGGCATAAGGGAAATGTAATTTGTTTAACCCAAGCTGAAGTAAGCCGAAATCACGCCATTGTTAAATCGCAAGAAGACAAATTGGTAATTGTACCGCTCGCAAAAAATAATCGCACTGAATTGAATGGGAATAACGTTACGGATGTAGCTTTTATTAATCAAGGAGACACGCTTTCTCTTGGGGGAACGCATTTTAAAATTGAGTGCTTGGAAATTAGAGAAAGCTTGGGGTAGTGAACTTTCGCACTTTTTTGTTTGTGTTTTGCGGAATTCGCTCCAAGACTTCGTTACACTAACTCGAAATGATAACTTCCAGCTCATCTCCAAGCTTTTGCCAAAACCCCTTCGAATCGCCATCCATGGCGATCTGCAGGGTGACTATTCAACACAACGTTGATCGATGCGTTCGTGGCGGGACGGATCTTTCGAGGCATTTTGAGATCAGGACCAAAGGACAATCTCCTGGAAAATTCTGAAGTATTTCCAAGCCGGAAAAATAACCCAGGAATCCGACAATTGCCTTCCAACTCCCTTCCGATAGCCGGCTGAACCCACCAGGTATCAAAGCTCTGAGAGTCATTTGGCAATTCAAAAGTCAAGTGGGCTTTTCGCTTCCTTTTTGGCCACGCTTTTAACTGTATGCGAATAAATCATGGTGGTTTTTACGTCACTATGTCCGAGCAACTCCTGAATCGTGCGAATGTCATAATTCGCCTGCAGCAAATGGCTGGCAAAACTGTGCCGAAAAGTACGCGCGGAAGCCCGTTTACAGATCCTTGCCTTTCCAACAGCTTCTTTTATCGCCCTTTGAACGATGGCCTCATGAAGATGATAACGCTGGGACTCACCTGTTTCACGGATATGGGTCAAATTTATGGCGGGAAAGAACCATTGCCAAGGGAACTCCTTTGCAACCTTCGGGTATTTTTTTCCTAGGGAGTTGACCAAAAACACCCCGGAATAGTTTCCCTCGATATCCCGCTTATGTAATTCCTTCAAAAACCCAAATTGCTTCTTGATTTCGGGAAGGATTTTTTCAGGCAAGGGGACTGTTCGATCTTTTTTCCCCTTCCCGTCATGAACGGTTAAGATATGAGAAGAAAAATCGAAACAGTGTACTCGAAGTTGCAAACATTCAAAGAGCCGGAGCCCGCAGCCATACAAAAATTTCACCACAAGATCGTACGGCGGCGAAAGATGAGCCAATATTGCTTCAATTTCTTCCCTGGACAAAACGACGGGGATATGGGTTTTTCTCTTTGCCCTTACAACCCCGTCAACCCTCCCGAATTCCTTTCCCAGAACGTGTCGGAAAAAAACAACAACGCATTAAAAGCCTGGTTCTGGGTGGATGCCGCGACCTGCTGCTTGACCGCCAGGAAGGTCAAAAATTCTTTGACATCCCCGATGGAAAGCAAATCAGGTGGTTTACTCTTTGTAAATGTCTGAAATTTTCGGAGCCAAAACGTATTACCGTTGGCCGTCTTTTTCGAATAGTGCCGAACTTGTATCTCATTTCCCATACCTTGGAATTCTTTTACCCATGAAGCCCCAGTTGTCGATTTAAAGGTTTCATTAATCGAAGTCGGAACTAATTCATCCCGAATTGGCGAATAATCGTACCATCTCAATAATTCGGGGTAAATGAATTTCATCGGTAAATTTGAAAACATATTTGCGGAGGGCGCACCGCGACCGACTGCGGGGGATGAGCCATGCGAGTTTACTTTGCGTGGCGAAGGGAGGCGCACGCCCCCTTTATTGAGAAGATGCGAATTCTCCTTGACGGTTGTCTTACTCGCCTGAACATCGCAATCCCGGGTGTATTTCGAAGCCCGGAAATGGGCGGGTGCCGCGGGGACCAAGGATGGGTCCGGAACCGCGGGATAATGCCTTTCCTTGGCCGAAAATTTTTTTCGAAAACCATTCGAAAAGGTCTTTCCACCCAAAACCGTAGGAATTTCCTTCTTTTCCTTGGGTTTCCCCCTGGAAACGAATTCGTAAAAATAAGCGATCGCACGAGAAGCCTGTTCAACCTGGGCTGAAGTTTGCCGCTTCTCTCGAAGTTTCCCCAAAAACCTGCTCAGACTGGATTTTTCTTCCTGCGGAAAGCGGTATTTCAAACAAAAATCCAGATAATACCGCAGCCATTTCAGGAAAAAACCAATTTCCCTGTCCGGTATTCCGTTCTGGCCTAAAAACGCCAGATACCTTCGATGCAAATCCGAGGGAAGGTTCAACATGGAAAACCTCTATGTGGCTTATCTCCCCTCTTTTCCATGATGAACGAAAAAATACCCCATTATTCTTTGCCTTGTCAAGGGCATTTTCCTCAGGTAGAATCACCTACGGGAGAAAAGGAGGATTGCATATCAACAGCCATGTAACCCAGTTGGGAACACCACTTCCGTAAAAACTCAACCCCCGTCCCGAAGATGAACGAAATCGCTCAATAACTTGTTGTTCTCTGCGCTCAAAGTCGGATGGCAAGTTCGTTCCGTTCCAGGTTGGGGGATTAGCGGCTCCGGCAATGGATAATCGAGGCTCGTGGCGGAGGATTGGTAGCGGAGTTTGTCTCTTAGTTTGTTTTGGGTTAGTGCCTTCGGCGATGTAGAACGGTAACTCGTTGCGGAGCGATGAAGCGAAGTCGGACGATGAAATGTTTTTGAAAAAATGGTTGGAAAAGCTTTCAGTGGCTGGGAGGTTTCTCTGGGGTATAGTTGCACAATCGGAGAGAATCCCCCATCATAATGGATGGGATATTGTTCGAATGGTTGGATTGCCGGCAAGTGTTTGATCGCTTTAATTTTAGGACAGGGGGGATACGCCGTCGAAAAGAGGGCTGGTGGTCTGGCGATCATCCGAATTTTGTTGGGGGGAAAAAAGTGAAAAAGTTCATATTGTTCCTGGTTTGCATGGTCTTAGTACAAGTTTATCCCGCAATGGCGGAAGGCCCGGAATGGAAGATTCGTGAATTCCCGAATTTTCTCCCAAGTGCCTCGGAAGCTCCCAAAGAATGCCTTGAAACATTGAGAAA
>JACPTH010000498.1 GCA_016192885.1 bacterium
CCGCAAAACCTTCTTTGAAAAAAGTGCGAAAGTTCACAAAAATAGTATCTTGTATCATCTTCATTTTTAAATTATTTGGTCTAGATTGCCGAAAATCAAAGTATATTATGACATCTTGGTTACAACGGGTAAAAAAACACCGGTACCTTCTTTTTTTTCTGGCGATGGGCGTGATTTTCTTCTTGAATGGGGCTCGTCCCAAAAAAGAACCCCTTCGCACGCATAGCCATTTCGTCCCTAAGGGTCGGCCGTGGTATGAGGCGATGTTTTCCGACGGAATACTTCGCATCGGAGTTTTCTGGGGATGGGATCATCCAAGGGAAACCATTGAATCCGCCTTTCCCGCTTTTGACATTCTGAACGGAAAAGCTGTTTATTGCAATGGCAAAAAAGCGGTAATAGAAATCGGCAACATCACTCAGGTATCAAAAAATCCCCTGGAGTTGTTTAAAGCCGCACTCGAGGACCCCTCCATTGATGTAGTCATTTATTCAGGCCATGCAAGGTATGGCGGTGGAATGGCATTCGCCGAACGCGACGATATTTTTCGCAGCGGGAATGGGGAAATTGTCGAAGATAGGCACACAAAACCTTTCCAGTATTTCCAGGCGACTTCAGAAGATTTAGATTCTACCAAGTTCCCTCAATCCTACAGAATTGTCCTTCTAAATTGTTGTGATTCAGAGGCCCATTTTAGAAAAAGTTGGACACGCAGGTTCAAAGAATGTGGTGCTCCAATCGATCTTTTAACGGTGGAATTCCCCGTTTACAATCTCTACGACCACATTCGGATACTAAACTTCATTCAAGATCTGATTACATTTGAGAATTGGAAAACAATAAAAACTCATTATGATTCTGAAGTTCATAAACGGAAAAATCGATTAGTAATGGCGCCGATTTTTTCTCCCTCCCCTGAAACCGTTGCCGCATCGCCGAAAGAAGAGTAAAAAAATATGGAATTTTCAAAAAACCTTCATGAGCTCCTAGACCAGCAGATTTTTTTTCAAAAGTTAATTTGGTTCATGTTGACCGGGTCAATTTTTGTTTACATATTCATTGCGTTTATCATTACGACCCAGTTGAAACTTGAATTCGCCGACATGCCTGATAGCGTTTTTTTAATCGTAAAAATTCTTTCCTTTGGATGCGGCATTGCAGCCATTTTCTTAAGAAAGCATATCCTTTCGGATGAGTACGTAAAATCTCGGATTTCCAAGGAAAACTCTCCCGAAGATCTCGCAAAATTGGTGAAATCAGGCAAACCTATTTTAGACCTGGTCGGGAAGATAGAAAAATTAACTCCCCCCGAAAGAGAAATTTATGGCGCTTGCAAGTGGTATTTTAGAGCGGAAATCATTTGCCTTGCGTTGGGTGACAATGTGGTAATCCTGGGTTTTTTAAATTCCATTTTAGTGAAAAATTGGCAATCAATCCTCCCCTATGCCGGAGTTACGCTAGCCCTCAATTTTGCAATGTTCCCACGCTTTCATCACTTCATTAGAGCCTATTTAAAAGCTGAAATTTGAAATAATCCCATTCTATCTCGCGGTTTTGACATTCCCCTAAGCCTCTGATAAACTCATCCCGCCGGTTTTTTCGAAAATTTAATTCTCCGGCTGAATGAGATGGTCGCAAAAGGAGGTTTTCAAATGCCATTAATCGCTTCCAGGGACATTTTTAAAAAGGCATATTCCGGCGGTTATGCCATTGGCGCATTCAACGTGAACAATATGGAAATAATCCAAGGAATTTTCGAAGCTGCAATCGCTGAAAAATCGCCTCTCATTATTCAAGTTTCCGCCGGAGCAAGAAAATACGCACGGCATGAGTATTTGATTCACTTGATTCAGGCGTCTCTCGAAATGGCAAACTCCTCCGGGGTTGATATTCCCCTCGTTCTACATCTTGACCATGGCGAAGATTTTGAGATTTGTAAGAAATGCGTAGATGGAGGTTTTACATCGGTAATGATCGATGGATCCAAACACCCATTTGAAGAAAACGTTCGCCTTACA
>JACPTH010000499.1 GCA_016192885.1 bacterium
AGCCTTCAATCGAAGTATTTTGCGCATCCAAGAAAAATTCCTTGCCTTGAATGGTAAAATTCCCGCTGGTGACTCCAAACGTGGATAATGGGCCCGTGAGGGGGAAATAGGAAAGGAAGGAGTACATTGAATGGGCTTTTGCGGTTTGGGCGACCGTGATAGTCATGTTTCCGAGATTATTGGTGTGGGTTAAGGCAGCGCTTGCTACCGAAGGTTTGTCGGAAAACTCCGGATAAGATTCCCTTCCGGAAATCGACCCGGGATCATCTTTATTTTTCTTTGATAAGAAAAGCTCCCTTACCCGATCATGTTGAATCAGAGTATGTTGACCGTTGCGAATTGTAAGATGGCCTAAAGAGTCAAAGGAAGCCTCGATATTTACCAACTTAGCAAGATCTTCAACCAGCTTATCTCGGCGATCTCTTAAGTCATTCGCATTGGCGTTTCCAACTTCGACTTTGCCAATGTTAACGTTCAAATCGGAAATTTGTTGGGCAAGTTTGTTCACCTGTTTAAGGGAGTCGGATAACTGATCCTCGATGCTTCCCTGAAAAGCGTCATCCGGTGTTCCCTGAAGGCGACGAAGCCTTTCATCAAGATCGTTAAATTGGGAAACGAGAGCTTCCGACTCTTCTTTTAAATTTCGGCGCAACTCCAATCTGGATGGGCTAATTGAAAGATCTTCCCAAGCAGCCCAAAATTTATCCAGCTGGCCTCTAAGAGAAGTTTCGCTTGGTTCGTTAAAAATGCTCTCAACTTCTTTCATTAAGTCATCTGAAACAGTTTTCTGCTCAAGGGTGCTGGTTTCCCGCCTAATTTTCTCATCGATAAAGGAATCCCGCATCCGCTCAATTTGGACAACGTCAACGCCGGTTCCAACTTGTTGGGCGGAGACAGGGGCGTTAAAACCAGGGACGGTCCATGGATCCGTTGCCTCCAAGCGAGCTCTTTGACGCGAATAACCGTCGGTGTTGGCGTTCGCAATGTTTTGGGAGGTGACATCCATGGCGGTACGTTGGGATAGAATCGCTCTTTTCCCAATTTCAATGCCAAAAAAGGTAGCACGCATGACTGCCTCCTTAGTTCGCGCTTCTATATTTTTTTTTGCGCGGAACGAGGGAAAAACTTTCCCCTACTAAACATATCGGCATGCAAAAGCCTGCGGATAAATTTAAGAAAGAAAATCGCGTCACTATGGTTTCGGATAAAACGGAATTGGAGCTTTTCAAGAAGTTTTTTTCTTGTTAGAATACTTTTTATAAAATAATTGTTGTTACAGCAATAGTTAGAATTTTTTTATGACCAAATTGAAAAGAACTAAAACAAAAGAAAAACAACAACCGCGGATTTCAGACCAGATGAGTGAAATAGTTTCCTTAAGGAAGCTCAACGCGAAATTGAAAAGCCAACTCGCCTCCCAAAATCGGGAAATAACCGCTTGGAAGAAGGTTTCTGAGAAATATCGCGGAATGTTTGAAAACGCGGTTGAAGGTTTTTTTCAAACATCTCCCGAAGGAAGATTCATTTTGGTTAACCCCGCGGTCCTTCGAATGCTTAGGTACGAAACTTTTGAAGACCTTTCGCAAAACATTCAAGATATTCCTTCCCAATTGTATTTGCACCCTGAGCAAAGAAGGGATTTTATTACCCCTCTTGAAAAATTTGGATTTGTAAAAGGTTTCGAATTGCAAGCTTATAGAAAAGATAAAACCGTAATGTGGGCTTCGCTTTCCGCGCGTGCCGTTAAAGATAAGAAAGGGAAGGTTTTGTATCTCGAGGGAACCGCCGAAGACATCACACCCCGGAAGGAGGCGGAAGAGAATCTTCGTCGCAACTATGACGTTCAAACTATTTTAAACGCGCTTCTTTCGCTCTCGCTTGAAAATGTTTCCATCGATGCTCTTCTAAACAAGATTCTAGAAACCCTTTTTTCTATTCCATGGCTTCCAAATCGACAAGGTGCCCTATTTCTAGCCGGAAGGCAATCGGGAATATTTTCTCTTATGGCAAAATTTGGTACAAGTGATCTGGATGTTTGTTCCCAAATTGAATTGGGAAAATGCGTTTGCGGGAAAGTTGCGCTTTCCAAGAAAATGACCTTCTCCAATTGCAAAAACAAATCTTATCGGCACTATTGTATTCCTATTCTTTACGAGGAAAGAACTCTCGGAATATTAAAAGTGGATGTTCCGAAAAACCAAGAGCCAACCGATCTTGAGGAACGCTTTCTTACATCCGTGGTCAGGATCGTCGCGGGAATAATTGTTCGCAAACAAGCGAAAGAGGCGACTTTAGAAAGTCACCGACGGTTGGAAGAAACCATTGGCGAGTTAATTGAAGCCTCCAGGCAAACAAGTATACATCAGGAGCGGTTGAGGGTTTTGGGGGTCATGGCAAGCGGGATTGCCCATGATTTCAGCAATGTGTTAACCCCGATTCTTGGGTTCACCGACCTTTTGCTATCCAACTACAATTTAATGAACGATAAAGAAAAATTCACGCGATACCTAAAACTTATGAAAGCATCGGTTGAAGACGCAATTAACGTAGTTAGTCGTTTACGTAACTTTTATAGGCACAATGAGAACCCGGATTTTTCATCATCAGTTAATCTTAATCTACTTGTAAAACAAGTCGGAATTCTTACTCAGCCAAGATGGAAAAATCAGGCGCAAGCGCTAGATGTACATAATACATTCAAGACCGAACTGGAAAAAATTCCCAACATTTCCGTGAATAAAGAAGAGTTGCGCGAAGCTTTAACAAATCTCATTTTCAACGCAGTCGATGCAATCGTTCAAAAATTTTCCGAGAATCCAAATTCAAAGATGCGGAAAGGAACAATTGTAATTAGGACCGAGTGGAGCAATGAAAATCGGGAAATTACTTTGAATGAGCCCGAATCAATGGTTTCCCTTGAAATCATCGATTCAGGGGTTGGCATGACGCAAGAGGTCCGCAGGCGTTGCTTGGAACCGTTTTTTTCCACCAAAGGGGAGTCCGGCACGGGTTTAGGGTTATCGCTGGTTTATGAAACCATTAAAAAACACCACGGAAGCATGGAAATTGAAAGCGAACCCAATAAGGGAAGCAAATTTATCATTAAGTTTCCTCCTTTTTTCAGTTCCGAAAAGAACTTTGAGGAAAAGAAGGAAACTTTTCCAAAGCCCCTCTTGAACGTTCTGGTAGTGGATGATGAACCGATGGTTAGGGAAATGATGGTAGATTATTTATCCGGTGAAGGATATACAGTGGAAACTGCCTCAAATGGCTTCGAAGGGCTTAAGAGATTCAAGGATGGGAAGTTTGATTTGGTTATTACCGATCGCGCAATGCCTGAAATGAGCGGCGATCAAATGGCCTCAAGGATTAAAAATTTTTCAACCGATACGAAAGTGATAATGCTTACAGGTTTTCACGGCGTATTGGGAGACCTAAAAGCAAAACCTGAAGAAATTGATTTGATCCTCAGCAAACCCATTTCCCTTTCGAGTCTTCGCGAAGCAGTGTTACAGGTCATTCCAAACCGCCTTCCAGTGGTTCGGAAATAATTTTTTTGAGCTTCGGATTTCCAAGCCTCTGGAGGCTTCAAATTTAGTTTCATTTATTCGTTTTCCCTTGGTTTACCGATATTATTTCTATCCCTTCGAACCGCGGAAAATAATCATTAGAACCCAAGTTAAAAATTGCGAAAGTCAATTTAAAGCGAATTGCGGAGAAAAAATTTTGCGTCCTCCGTGCCCAACAGGCTTTCTTGGCCTTTGGAGCTTTTCTCTTTTCCATACTCTTTGTTTCCTTATATTAAATGCATTCCCGCTTTTCGCTCAACTTCATGAAATACCTTCAT
>JACPTH010000235.1 GCA_016192885.1 bacterium
AATTTAGGTTTTGGAAAATCAGGGCAAACGCACTAAAATCTGCAAAGCCTTTTCTAACCTTGGTAAGGTGGTTGAGGCAAATTAACCGAGAGAATTAAGAATATCAAAAATTAAAAATCAAAGATCAAAACGACAACGAAAAAATCAAAAAAAACAGAGAATAACAAGTAAAGTAAGGTTTTCGCGTTTTGCAAAACAAGGTTGTGCCCTCTTTGGTGTAGATAAATGGAGAATAAAGAAGTCTCCCCCTTTGGGAAAAGGGGATTTTAAGAACTTGCAGCAATTTGTAAAATCTCCGCCCACCCCCTCTTTATTCAAAGAGGGGAACCCATAGGAATGCATGAAAAACTCCCAAACAAAGGTGGAGGTTAAGATTTAATTTTTTTATTTGTATTTTTGTTTTTTAAATTTTGCGTTTTGATTTAGATTAAAAAATTCTGGGAATGGTATCATCATTTTCCGGGAGAATTATGCAGACTATTAAAGCGGAAGAGGGTTTCCGCCTTCTTTTTAAGGCTTTCAAGTTCCGGGGATTTCTCCGCAGCCAGAAATTGCAAAACCTCTTTCACTTTGGCTTTATCACCATCATCAGCGATTTGCTTAAACTCTCCAAAAATTCTTTTTGCAATTCTTTCCCTTTTCGCAACTCGATAATCAAGGTCCTCTAGTTTTCCGACAAAGGTTTTCTTATATAAGTTGATTCCATTTCTAAAACCCCATTCAAAATAGGCGAGGCAATTCTCAACGATTTCATCTTGGTCGTGAGAAGAAGAAACATCATCCAAGTTAAAGCCAAGCCAAATTGTTTTTGAGAAAAATCTAGAATATTGAACACCGCATGTTTTCCCAGCTAACTCGCTTGCTTCCGACCCTTCGGCATTTGGATCAAATGTGAAAACTACTTTTCCACCGCTGGGTTTCCCATAGTCTGTGGATACCGTAAAATCACCAATTGATGATTCCAGCGATTTTACTTGAACCTTGCGTCTGGTGTTTTTTTCGTAATCGAACCCAAAGTAGCTAGAATCAAGCCCACCCCAATCCAGATCCGAGCCTGTACTTTCCCCGCTTACCAAGGCTTGTCCATCGTCATCGATGTAATCTTCCAAAATATTCATTTCAGCGGTGGAAAGTTCGCTGCTTCCTCCGGTGACCCAAATGACCGTTTTATAATTCTTCAAAAGTTCAAGAGTAACAGGCGTTTGATCGGTATCTATCTCATCATATGATTTTGAAGAAGACCTAATTCCACTCCTCCAGGGGCTAAGCATAGAGCCTGCATCATCATCAATGAGGAGGATTTCACTTCTACCTTGGGAATAAATCGGTAATGAATGAAAGAACAAAATCGCAAAAAAGAGGGCAATCACTCTTGAACCATTTTTAACCACTTTTCACACCTCCAACTTAGCTACCAAAAAGGTAATTTTCTAATACCCAAACCCGTTTAACAATTGTAACAAAAAAAATGGGATTGATCGATCAACTAATCATTAATTCAAAATATCTTAAAAAATTTCTCGAATTTTTTTCATGCTGTACAATTTTGGGAAACTCCATTTGTGTAAATGCTTACGGTTTCTTGGGGGGCGGAAGGAAAAAAAGAATTTTTTCCAAGTCACCCTTTCCGACCTTATTTGATGGGTTTGCTAGCAACTTATCGATTCGATGTCTTTGGGTCTCGGACAATTCCCTGGATTCCTTATTGAATCCTAACATCCACAACCGGATGCCCTCTTTCGCAGTAACTTTGAATTTTTCCTCGTCGGAATTTAGCAAAGTAAGAAGCGCCTCAAGTTTTTCCCACTTTGAAAGAAATAAAACCAGCTTCAACACGTTTTTTCGAACGTGTTCGAGCTCGACTGTTGAAAAAATTTTTAGAAGAATCACAGCCTGAAGAACTCCTCTTTTCTGGGAAAGAATTCTTGCCGCGGTTCGTGAAATGCTAGGAAGGCGATCAACTAGAGCGGTCCAGAACAGCTTTTCATGCTTGGAGAAATTCAACTTTGAAATTGAAAAAAGGGCTACTTTCCTAACTCTTGCCCTAAAGTCTTTTGCAAATTGGATCAACAATTCGCAATCAGCCTGCTCACCTGTCTCTCCCAAACCTAGAATCGCGGGAAGTTCTGAATTCAAGATATTTTTAACAATGTGAATACGGTATTTCCCTGAAACATCTTTAACCCCTATCTTATTAAGGTTGTAAAGCGCGTCTTCCCGAATTGATTTACTTCGATCAAAAAGCGCTTTTTCGTAGATTCCTTCATATTTTTCAGGGAAGGATTTCGCCAGGAGCCGAATCGCTTTGCGTCTAATGGGAACAAAACTGTCTCGGGTGAGGGATTCCAAGGTCGCCAGGTCAAAACCGCTTGGAGGAATAGACTGAAACCCCCAAGATCTAATTACGGGATCTTTGGAAGACAAGCATTTCTTTTCAACATCAGGAAGAATGGAGGTAATTTCCAACCCTAATTTGAAAGACCCTCTTCTGACACGCGCATTGGAATCCTCAAATTTAGCGAATAAAGCTTTAATCCCTTCAGGGCAATTTAGGGTTTTGAAAAAGACTTCGAAAAAGGAAGAGTCATCTTTTCGTCGGCACTTTTTTAAGGAATCGACGATTTCGACCTGATCTACGAAATCACTGATTAAAGATGGGTTTAATCGGTATCTTAATAATTCATCCGCGGTTCTTCGGATTTCAGGAACCCAATCATTCAACCGAATTAGCAAAAAAGGAAGGACTTTGGGGGAATCTTCTCGCCCGAGGTAAATTAATCCCTTTTCACGAAGGTATCCGTTCGGATGAAATGAAGATAGGCCGAACAGAGAAATTTTTTCCTCTTTGAATTTAAATAACCGTTCAAGATCTTTGGGTTCGAGGTGGTACCATTGAATTGGAGGTTCGGGAAGATAAACGCTCCTTTGACGAAAGTACTTATCCAAGGATAAAAGCTCATTTCCGGAGAATTTTTTGACCATTCCATGAATTTTTTTGGCGGCTCTTTGGCCAATTTCTTCATCGGCGGAAAAAGCCCACAAAAACATTTCAGGAAGGATTGCTGGTTCTTCTGCGGCAAAAATTTGGTCAAGTAGGGAAAGAACGGACTCCTTTGAAACTGTTTCCTTTAAAAAAAACCACTTAGCGCGTTTTGGCCGGGAGAGTTCCTTAATTAACTCCCAAGTCTTTTCCGAGATTTTTTTTATTTCCAAAACTAGAAATCAAAAGCTGTCGAAATCGGCCTTGGTAGCTCTTGTGTCTTTCCAGGTTAATATAACGAAAGTGGACAAATCCTGCGATAGCTTCGATCGGGGAAGAGAGTAATCGTAAATTTTTCGGCGCAAAGGTGGCATGTAGGCGTTCAATGAAATTTCCCCTACCGGCGTTCTGGAAAGTCTGACTTCGGACCCGTACATTCTATGGATAAAACCTTGATCTCCCGAATGACTTCTTCCGACCCCGATTCCATCAAGGTTTCCAATTTCATCATACCATATTGCTTCATCAGGCCCGGTGAAAAACTTTTGGTTTCTCATCGCGCCGGAGACAAACATTCCGTTTGTAGTCATTTCCGGGAAGTACAAGTAATCATCTTTTTTACAATTTGTTTGGGATTCCGTTTTTAAGTCGATTAAAATTTTGTACACCCCGAAATTTGGATCCAAATTCTTTGAAGAGTATTGCTGCTTATAGGTATTCCAAACTTTCTTTGAAAGGGGATCAAGCGTAGAATCATTAAAAGATGGGCTTTGGTCGTATGCCAAAGCGAATTCCTCGGATAGGTCAAGTTCTTTTTGGGCATCTCCAAGGGGGTATTTTGAAAAAAAAGTTTTTAAATTATTCTTAAGGTCACTTCTATTGGCCGCTGAGCAGGCTACCATTCCGGCCCCCCCGACTTTCATAAAACTATTATAGGCAGAATTTGGGGTTGCGATGGTTGAGGCTAATTGAAATTTCAAATAAGGGTAAAGCTCATTCTCAAAACAGTCGATAGGGCTTCGATAATCGTACACGGTTCTTTCCCTTGCAATGACCGTGACAGTTTGGTGAACTTTATTGACAGTCGAGGCTTCCGCGTCATCTAGTAACCGTTGCTCCAAATCTTTGCTGTAATTGTCGACTGTTTTAGGGTCCACACCGGCGGGATCTCCATAATTCTGCGGAAACCCGTATTTATCCGTTCCCTTGTTAGGGTCCCCTTTTTGATTAAAATCTCCTGCGATATAAATCGTTTGATCTGATACTATGATGAGATCTTTCGGGGGATTCCCCTTTATGACAAGCGAATATGGGCTATAAACAACCCCTTTAGGCGGGTTGATCCATGGGTCGGTAGAATTGTTTGGCGAAATTTGGTTCCCAAAGTCTAGAACCTTGACTTTATCGTTTCCTGAAACACCCTGTCTGGGAGAAAACCCGGGGGGGAGAGGATATTGAGTCGAAGGGCCGTCGAGATAACATCCGGTGCTTTTCGCGGATTCCCTGTACTTGGGCCAAGTCGGTTCGGTAATCGTAAGTCGGTTCGCGCCATGCTTCGAATCCTTAACATTACTCAAGACTTTTTCCGGAATGGAAGGATATTTATTGTTTAATTCAATAGGATGTTCTCCCGATTTTTCTTGACCTTTTGGATAGGTTCCGTTGAGAGGAAAAGTCTGATTTTTCGGAACCTTGGTTGAAAACTCCGGCCGATTCCCCAGTTTATCGGGTCGGAACCTGATATCCGTATCGCTATAAAAGAAAATTCCGCCTAACCCGCTGCTAATCAACTCCATATCGGTGAATTTCTGTTTTGTACCAGGCGCGTGCGTCTGATGCTGTTGTCATCAATTCGCCCCAAGGACTCGACTCGAAAAAAGCATTGACTTTCATCAACATTTTGGGTCCTTGGGTCATCAGGGTAAGGAATTAGGCCCAATCGCACTTTAAAGGTTCCATAACCATTTGGCCCTAGTTTACCGGAATAAGTTCCGGAACTTTTTGGGTCCACGGAAAATCCTAAAGTGGGCTCATCCTTTAGGGTTTGTGAATTGTTTGCTTCCGCTCCCCAAGAGAGATTTGGGTTGATTGAGTGCGTTCGGAAATCGTAATCGTTCCTTAATTCAGTCTGAATTAGGTTTAAACCGGCTTCCGCGACCCCTAAAGCCATGAGGTGTCGAGTCTCTAGGGTCGTCGCTTGCATTCTGTGAGAGGAAAACATGTGAAGGGAGGAAACGATTAGCATCAAAACAACCCCAAGCCCCAAGGCAATTAAAATGGCTGAACCTCGTTTGTTTTCAAAAATTTTGGGAATGTTCATTCAGGCTCTTCCCCCCTTATTGCCACGGAAGTATTGATTTCAGCGGAATATTTTTGGTTAATCGGCGCGTTTTTATCCCTGCGGGTTAAAAGGAATTTAAAGAAAACGTTTCTTGCCCCCATTCCCCGGCTATCCAGGGGTAAAGGAAGAAGGCGATAGAAAACAAAACTTTCCAATTTGTCGCTTATTGGGCGAATTTTAATTTCATTTCCTTTGGCTTTTCGCATGTCATCCCATGGAGTCATTTTACGAATAAGAACGTAGGAGCTAGTTGCGGAGGAAAGGTCTTTTTTTTCTACAAAGTACAAGATCTTGGTTTGGGTATAGTTTACCTGGCCGTCCGCGAGCATCGTCGGATTTTTGGAGAAATCATACTCATACTTGGTAAAAAAGAGTTTGTTGTTTGGGTCGTCGGATTTTAAATTACTTACCTCGGCGGATGAAAGCAATTGTGGAAGATTAGGATCCACCCCGCAAGCTTCGCGGATGTCGTTCGTTAAAAAATCAACCAATTTTTGAGCTTCCTCGTTGATAATATGGTTTTGCATGGCTTCATTCGCGCCTTTTTGCCCTCCGCTGAAAACTTGGTAAAGCGCGGTCAGAAGAACGACCAAAATAATTATGACCACCATTTTATTCCTGTTGTGAAACGGCGGTGTTGAATTCAACCGAATGCGGTTTTCCGTCTTTCGTGGTGTATTCAATGAAAAATGAAACAAGAGCGAGGGAGGGTTGCACGTTTAAATCAGCCTTGTGTTGTACCTCAATTATCTTGAAACTTTTCACGGAATAAATAATCTCGTTAATTTTACGGGTGTTTTTGTTTTGGTCTTTTTCCATTTCATATTCGAAGGTTTTTTTTGACTCCGCAGAATTAGCGGGAAAACGGTCTTTATCAAGGTATTCGAAAGGATACGAGCGAAGTTTTTCCAGGATTTGCTGAGCAAAAAAAGTGGCCTGTTCATGATCCCGGGTAGAAAGAACGGTTTGAGTTCCGCTCGAAAGTACATTCATTGAAGGAATCAAAACAAGCGATAAAATTACGACGCCGATTAGAATTTCAATCATGGACATTCCATCGTCCGCGCTGAAAAGCAAATAGGGATTAGGAATCTTCGAAGCTTGCCGGGAAGGCCACCAAAACATTTTCCTAACCATTAGTTCTCATCACTTTTCAAAGACTTGCAATCGGTTGTATATCATTTTGGTTAGCCAAATTAATAACTTTCCGGTAAAATCGAAAAATCTGGAAACTTTTCTCAAATCTCGCTTAATCTCTAATTTTCCCATGATACAATTTTTTTTTCAAGGCCTGACATGGGCGATTTTATTTAAATCAGGGAAACTGGTAGGGGTTTGGCTTTGGGTTAGACTCTTACCCATCGTGCGGTACACATAATTAGGTAAACCCATTTTGGCTCTCCATTACATAACCAACCCAAAATCAAAAATTAAAGGTAAAAAATCAAAAATACATATCAAAATGCAAAGATTATCTTCTGCCTTTCAAAGTAAGTATCCTGGAGACTAATATGCCGGCTATCTAAGTTGTTTCTTTTAAAAGTCTATTTGCCCTGGTTTTATCATCTCTGAATTTTGATTTGTCATTTTGCACTTTTATCTTTTATTTTTTTATTTACTAGAATTTTAAGCCTTTCTTGAAGATGCTGTGGGTAAGAATCAGAAGCCTTGGATAGTGTGGGGATGCTAAAAAGATTCTAGTTCTTTATTAATTCAACTTTTACCAAGTAGGTTTTGATGTTGGCGTTCTTTTTTTTCCCCCATCCGGCATTTCCCGAATTCCCGGTGATGCCGTAATCCCCCGCAGACCCCGAGCTTCCCGAATCTACAACTCCAAGTGAAACCCATTGCCCGATAGGGGCGCAAACCTGAGAAACAAGGCTATTTGTCGCTCCAGGGTCTCCTCCGCCTACCCACACCTCAATCATTACCTGGTTGTTTCCTAGCAAACGGCCGCTAATTCGAAGCCCCCTGTCGGCTCTTAATACCACGCCTTGAGGGCCCCATGGTGACGGCAAAACCTCGGTCCGAGTTATCTCGTTTGTAAGGGATAGTTTTGCGCCTTCCATTCCAACAATTGATCTAATTTCTCGCCCGGAACCTTTAGAATGGATTTGGTTGGCTTTTCCATTAATTCTAATTACTTGATCCTGCTCAGAACCGGAAACCCCAAGTTGAAGGTCTTTATTTTCTAGTTGAGAGGCT
>JACPTH010000500.1 GCA_016192885.1 bacterium
ATTAACCTGCTTTTTCACCTGCTTGGCAAGGTTACCTAATTCTGCGCTAAATGCGTTCAGGCTCCCTCGCATTCCGCTGGTTTCTTGAGCTTTGTTGTCCGCGTCAAGAGCGGAAAGAAGCTCTTCCGATTGCCCCACGCTGATTTTCCCTTCCGAGAGCATTTGGAGAATTCGCTTTCTTGCCTCTGACATTGATACCTCCTAATCTTTGATTAATTTTGCTTCCGAAACAATTTTTCAGAAAAAAGAGCTGGAAGTGCGTCTATTACAACTCTTTCCTGTGCCATTGTATCCCTATCGCGAACCGTCACCGTTTGATCTTGTAAAGTTTGAAAATCAACGGTGACACAAAATGGAGTGCCGATCTCATCCTGGCGCCGATACAGTTTTCCTATGCCCGCGGTATCATCATACACGGTACGCCAACCGGCCTTACCTTGCAGCAATTTTTTTATTCCCTTTGCAACAGAGACAATCCCGTCATGGTTCTTCTTCAACGGCAAAACTGCGACCTTAATGGGAGAAAGTTCCGGATGAAGCCTAAGTACCAACCGAGTCTCTCCTTTCACCTCCTCTTCATGATAGGAATCGATCAAAAAAGCCAATGTGGCCCGGTCAACACCAGCCGATGGCTCAATAACATAGGGAACGATGTGTTGGTTAGTTTCATGATCGAACCATGTTAGACGATTTATGGCATGCTCATTGGGAAAAACTTTTCCGTCTTTTAGAACAAGTTTTCCTCCCTTTGAATGGGAGGTTAAATCAAAATCCATCCGGTTCGCAATTCCTTCAACTTCATCAAACTGCTTTTGCTCATCCGGACGATCGGGGAAAAATCGATAAAGCAAATCGGTAGTCCCTTTGGCGTAATGCGCCAGTTCCTCAGGCTTTTGAACATACTTTCGAAGGTTTTCCGGGCGGATTCCAAGTTTTACGTACCACTGAAATCGCTCTTCAATCCATTGTTTGTGCCATTCTTCATCGGTTCCGGGCTTAACGAAAAACTCTATTTCCATTTGTTCAAATTCTCTTACGCGAAAAATAAAATTTTTCGGCGTGATTTCATTGCGATAAGCTTTTCCGATTTGGGCGATTCCAAATGGAACCTTTCGATTGGTAGAGTCGAGAACGTTTTTGAAGTTTACGAAAATTCCCTGCGCGGTCTCAGGACGAAGGTAGGCAATGTTATTCTCATCCGCAATAGGCCCAACGGTAGTACGAAACATTAAATTAAAAGGTCTCGCCTCGGTATAGTCATGGGACTCGCCATCCGAGCATTTTTCTGAAGCCTCAATTTGATCGGCCCTGAAACGCTTTTTGCATTTTCGACAGTCAACCATAGGGTCACAAAAGGTATCCTCGTGTCCGGAATATTTTAATACAAGCCTGTTCATAAGAATGGAGGAATCGAGTCCCTCCATGTCATCTCGTTCGTATACCATCTTTCTCCACCAGGCTTGCTTCACGTTATTTTTTAGTTCAACTCCCAACGGCCCGTAGTCCCAAACTCCCTGCAGTCCGCCATATTGTTCGCTTCCCTGGAAAAGAAACCCCCTCCGCTTGCAAAGGGAAATGATTTTATCCATGTCAACCATGCAATGCCTCCTAGGCCCAATTGTGAAAATTTTCGCATAATAGAAGGTCTAAACAAATTCGTCGAATCGGTTTCATTATAAAAGCTCGATTCCATCCTTTCAACCTAAAACCTCCTCATTGTAGCTTTAAGTCAATTTATTCCAAATCTCTTGGCTCTATTTTCCGCTAGCTTGCAAGAAAGTTAGGTGAAGAAGCGATTGCCGAAGGCGTTCCAATTAAATCGAACCTATTCTCCTCTTCTGGAACCAACTTCCCCGTTTCTTGTAGAAATCTTCTCAAATCTTGTCCACGCTTTTCTTTCAGTTCGCGCCAATCAGGCGGACATTCCAAAAAAGCCGCATAAAGAAGTTCTCTCGCCCGCTCGTTTTCCCCAAGTTTCCAATACAGAATTCCCAAACTATGAGCGACACTTAAAACATCGCTCAAAAGAGGGCCTTTTTGAGCTTTATAGGTTTTAAATGCATTCTCAAGTATTTGCTTGGCGCGCGGTAAATCCTTTTGCAACTTAGCGAGGAGAAATCCCAGGGAATTTGCAAACCTTGGGTTTTTGTTGTCTTTGGAAAAAGCTTCCTCGAAAAAATTTAATGCCTTCAACTCATTCTGATTCTTGTATTCGCAAAGGCCCAACAAGTAAAGACCATCAGGGGAGTTTCCAATTCCACACGTTAAACTGGCTAAAATTTCTCTAGCGCCGGCAATATTTTCTTCCTCA
This sequence comes from bacterium, assembly GCA_016192885.1. GTDB lineage: Bacteria > Muiribacteriota > Ozemobacteria > Ozemobacterales > Ozemobacteraceae > JACPTH01. Next base: position 2,312 of record JACPTH010000500.1, read on the forward strand.
ATATTGATCGCGGCTAATTGAAGGCGAATCTTATCTCCAGCTTCAATTTCTTCCCGCGTCCAGCCTGGGGCCCAACCAGGTTTGGAAAATAACCCTGCTTCAAAAACTTGCTTCGCTTCGCTGATTCTCCCTTCTGAAAGTAAGATCCGCCCAAGTAACTCGCTTGAAGTTGGGGCGTGGTTCCATTCCAAATTTAAAAAAGCCCATTTGTGCGCCTCAATCAGCATTTGTCTTTCCAAAAGAAGACGAGAAATATGGAACCTAACTCCAAAAACGTTTGGTGAAATTGAATCCAGGTGGCCAAAAATGTCAAGGGCACCCTGAAGGAGCTTTTGTCCGTCAAGGGCCAAACCGAAATAAAATAAACTGTGCAAAGATTGGGGGTTTGCTTGTAAGCCCTTTCTAAAAAGGGCGCTCGCCCCCGGAAGATCCCCGCTTTTCATCAACAGATTCCCTTCAAAGAGACATTTTTCAACCTTTTGGTGCTGGGAAATTAAGAACCACCCAGAAACCGCTAAAAATGGGGGAAAAAGAAGATACAAGATGGAAAGGAATGAAAAGGAAAACTTCCAGCGTGTCGGGCTAAGGCAGGCGCGTTGATGGGTGGCTACAAGAAGAACCAGAAAATTGGTTAAGGGTAGAACAGAAAGAGTATTGTTAAACAATCCGTGCAACAAAAGAGCTAACGCGGGAACCACAAACGACCTGGTGGGGGCATCCCGTTTCCTCGCCAAATCGGTGTTCACTTGTATTTCCGCTTTGTCTAGCTCAGGTTCGAAAATAACCTTTCTAGACTGCTTCCATGCATGAACTCCAAGGACGCTCGAAAGAATGCTCGCGAATCCCCAAAGTCCGAAAATTCCTGTTTCGCTTAAAAGGCTGATTGCAAACGAGTGCGGGTCATCATTAAAGGTCGCAAGACCCAGCATGGTCCCGAGCGCGGGGCGAAAACTGGACATTAAATATGGAGTTCCCCCAGGTCCGATTCCTAGCAAAGGATGATTTAGAAAAAGAAAAAAACCCATTTTCCACTCTTGTAATCGAGTTACTATTGAACGATAGCCGTAAGGAGGGGAAATTAATGCTTCCCACGGGTAATTGGCCGTTGAATTGGCAAATGCCCAATGGGAAAAAATCAAAATTGCGGATATGATTCCTCCGCAAAAAAATGGCGACCTTTTTATCCAACTTCCCTGGTTATCCTCCAAAATTTTGCTAAAAAAAAGGAAAACCCCGACGAACATACAAAACCAAGCTCCTAAGGAACCCGCCTTCCACAATCCCAACAACTGAGGAACAAGAGAAAGAAACAAAATCAATTTTTCCGTGCTTGTTGAGGGCGAAAGCTCAAAAATCATCCCTAGGGTTAAAAGAGCGGTGGCCATAAGATATGCTGCGAGATAGTTTGGATTGCTAAATGTTCCTACAACCGCATAGGGCGAATCAACCCATTTGACAAAATCCAAACCGGAAGATTGAAGAAGGGAATAAATGCCCATAAAGAACCCGGAGAAAACCGTTATCCAAACCAATCTATTAATGTCAACCTTTTTAAGAGAAATTTGAAGGAATAAAAACAAAAAAAGCTGGCATCCCGCAAGCAATCCGGTTCTAAGACTGATATAGAAAGGAGAAGCCAGCGTGCTTAGGCAAAGCACCACCCACATAAATAATACCGATGCTAAAGTGGGAAATTGGCAAAGCTGAAATCTGTAGAAAAGAAAGGAAATCGATAATGTCGTTAGGGAAACAAACGCAAGGCAAAAAAGAAGCCATTCTTGGTTTAGGAAAAGATCATTGACCTCAACCGCAATAAGCCAAGGGGAAAGTGCAAGAGAAATCCAAACAAAAATGCTTAAAATTCGTAGAATTGAAACATGTGTTTTCGAAGAAATCATTGAGAATCATCAAAAAGAAAAACCAATGGAATATTAAGGCGATCCCCCAAGCGGATTTTTAAGCGCGAAATCGAACCGGCAGGCAATTCTAGAGCAAATTGAGCGGGTAATTTGCCTGCGTACAATGGAAGTTCAGCATCTGAGACCCCGATTCCTGGCTGCATTCCTTCAATCATTTCACTGACCAAAAGTTCGGGGGTGAAAAATAGTAAATCAAGCGGAATTCGAGTATTCTTCATCCAAAACACCATTTTCTGAGGCTTTTTATAACAGAAAAGCATTCCTTCGTTCGCGGAAAGATTGTCTCGAAACATAAGTCCAATACGCTTTTCTTCTTCGGTTCTTGCGATCATAAGGTTGAGAGCGGTGGAAGCTAATGCAGCTTGAAACGAAGGAAGATTTTGCGGTTGATCCATTTTCTGAGTTGGAACGTGCGAATTAAAATGACTCCCGGAATCCGCCCCGCAAGACGAAATTATTATTGCTTCCAAGAAAAGCAGCATCCAAAAACCAATTGAACGTCCCAAGGCTCATTGGATGCCGAATTTGGCATTCAACGCTAATAGCGACTCTTCAACCTCTTCCGCGGTATCCATGTCTAGAAAACGCAAAACTTGTTCCTCAATTTCCAAGGTTGAAACCGAGCGCACCGCCTGTTTAACTCCGGGAATAAACAAAGCATTCATGGAAAGCTCTCGTAACCCTAAACCAATTAAAAGGAGCGTATATTTCCGATCGCCGGCCAGTTCACCGCAAAGGCTTAATGGTTTCCCGGCGTTCCCCGCGGACAAAACAACGGATCGAATCAGTTGTAATACTGCAGGGTTAAGAGGTTGATAAAGATGGGCGACTCGCGCATTGGTTCTATCAACTGCAAGGGTGTATTGGATAAGGTCATTGCTTCCGATGGATAAAAAGTCAACCTCTTTCGCAATTTTTGGAGAAAGAATCGCTGCGGAAGGAACCTCGATCATAACACCCAAAGGAATTTGATGAGAGAAAGAAACTCCCTGAGAAATCAGCTCTTTTGAAACCTCCGTTAGAATGTTTTTCGATTGCCGCAATTCTTGAAGGTTTGAAATCATCGGAACAAGGATCTTAACATTTCCTCGCCCGCTTTTAGCGCATACCCTCAATATCGCTCGAAGTTGAGTCTTAAAAATATCCTGGCGATCTAATGACATTCTTACCGCCCGCCAACCAAGTTCCGGATTCTTCTCGTTGGCGTTTTCAAACAAATGAGAAATTTTATCCCCGCCTAGGTCGATAGTCCTAATTACAACCTCCGCCCCATCTAACCGTTCAACGACCGACCAGTAAATCTCAAAAAGTTCTTCTTCAGACGGAAATCGCTTGCATATCAAATAGGTAAACTCAGTACGGTAAAGCCCGATCCCATCCGCTTGATTCATTAATACTTCGCTTACATCCTGGGCTTGACTAATGTTAGCATTTAATTTTATCTTCACTCCGTCAGTGGTCATCGAAACTCTCTCATTTTCCTGCTTAAAAACCCGGTTTTTAGCTTCAAAAAGTTGCTTGGAATTATTGTACTCCTGAATAACTTGTTGAGAAGGATTGCAAATTAGGGTTCCGGAATTCCCGTCAACTATGAGAAAAGACCCATGTGCCACGGTTGTCATCAAATTCTTTACTTGAATTAGGGCGGGAATTCCTAAAGAACGGGCAAGAATGGAGGCATGAGAAGTCGCAGTTCCGTTGGCAACAACTATACCTAGGATATTCTCAGTGTTGAAATTGATTACATCGGATGGAGTTAAATCTTCAGAAACAATAATGATTCCCTCACCGATGTCAGTTTGTGGGGCAACCGGCGTACAGTTTTGGCAATTTCTAAGGATCCGCTTTCCAACATCAATGATGTCAATCGCCTTTTCTTGAAATTGCGGATCAGGAAGGCATCGAAAAAAATCATTGTAATCTCTGATTACTTCAACTATCGCCGACTCGGCATTCAAATTCTTTTCTCGAATACGCTTGATTACTTCTTTTTTTAGATCGGGGTCATCGATAAGAGCCAAATAGGCGTGAAAAATATTTGTAATCTCCAGCCCACTCTTGACCGGAGCCATTTCTAGCAAGCTGACAACTTCTTGCTTTGAAAGAAGAAGGGCTCTCGAAAAATTTTCTATCTCTTCTTCAACGTCTGAATCCATTGGCCCTTTGGAACACAGTTCGTCAAGGGAATACCTTTTGACGCAACATGCTTTACCAATTGCATACCCCGGTGAAATGGCCGAGCCCTTTAGCATCAAAAAACCTTGCTTTTAATTTTTCCCCATTTTATCATGGCGTTTTGCTCCTCAGCAAGTTCTACATTGTAAAATTCGTATCTACTCAATAATTCGGGGTAAAATGAAAGTTGGGGTAAAAAAGTGAAAGCTATTTTGGAGGGCGCACCGCGACCGACCGCGAGGGATGAGAGCGGCCTGCAAAGGTCATGCGAATTCATTTTGCCTGCCGAAGGGGGGCGCGTGCCCCCCTTTATTGAGATGATACAAAAAAAGATATTTTGCGAATTTAGTTTGCGGAATTGAAATAAATCAAAAGCAAGTTTGATTTGTTCATTAAGGTGTGTTTGATAAGACATTTGTAGTGAATGTGAGAAAGAGCAATGCGAATCTTAGTCAGCAATGATGATGGAATATTTTCAAAAGGAATCCTAGCCCTAGCGGAAGTAATGAGCGCTTTCGGAGAGGTCTTTGTGGTTGCTCCCGACCAGGAACGAAGCGCATCAAGCCATTCCCTGACCTTAAAAAACCCGCTTCGGGCAAAGATGGTTGATTTCCCTTACCCCGTTCAAATGGCTTACGCAGTCGATGGAACGCCCTCTGATTGCGTCAAATTAGCTTTGTCCACCCTTTTTCCTGAGCGCCCTGATTTAGTGGTTACCGGGATAAATAGAGGGTCAAATTTAGGTGTGGACGTTTTTTACTCCGGCACCGTGGCATCGGCAATGGAAGCCATTTTTGAGGGAATCCCATCCTTCGCTTTTTCTCTCGCCTCACCCAGTTTTCGCGCGGACCTGAACCCTTCAAAAATCTGGATAAAAAAGTGCATTGAATGGGCACTAGCCCGCCCAGCCCTTTTTGGAGTTTTGCTAAACATCAATTTTCCTTTTTTACCCTTAAATGAAATTAAAGGGTTGCGTTTAACCCGTCTAGGATCAGTACGATACCAAGGTTCCTACGAGCAACGATTTGACCCAAGCGGACACCCCTATTTCTGGTTGAAAGGAATCGTGGAAGTTCTCGATCATTCCCAGGAGAACGATATCGTGGCTGTCAATGATGGGTATGTTTCCATGACCCCCTTACGAGCTGAAATGACTGATTTCCACGCCATTGAAACTCTAAAACAAGATGGTGATTGCCCTGAAAAAATTTAAGGAGCCTATGTACCCCTTGCCCGATTTGTTTAGGGTAGCGCTTTTCCAATGGGACGTGAAATTAGAAGACTTTCGGTCGAACTTGAAAACCCTTGACAAGCTCCTATGTGAATGTGTGCCATTTTCCCCGCATTGCGTAGTTCTTCCTGAAATGTGGACAAATAGCTTTTGCGGAACAAGGCTTAAGGAAGAATCCGAATTCCTGGAAGAAAGATTGGAATCCTGCGCTAACCGCGCGAAGCAATTTCTCGTTTGGATCGCCGGGACTTTTGCTGAACCCATGGCTGGAAAAAAAGTTTTCAATTCCTTGTATCTTATTGACCCATCCGGAAAAATTCGCTATAAATTTAGAAAAATGCATATCTTCCCGAATACTAATGAAGAACCGTTTTTTGAACCCGGTTTGTCGATTCCCAAACCGTTTTCCTCTGGAAACTGGAAAATTGGGGCAGGAATTTGTTTCGATTTACGCTTTCCCGAAGTCTTTCGCCAACAAATGCTTGAAGGCGCAAATTTGTTTTTTGTTCCCTCTCAATTTCCCGCTATTAGGGGTGAGCATTTTCGACTTCTTTCCCGTTCAAGAGCCTTGGAAAACCTTGCTTACACCGTTTCAGTTAACCGTACCGGGGCCGAGGGAGAATTGTCATTTTCGGGAGGAAGCCTAGCCATTGAACCTTTCGGATCAGTAATTTGTGAAAATTTTTCCCCTGAAGGTTTTGAGATTGCAACTCTTGATGTTCAAAGAGTAATTGCCTTGCGTAAGCGTCATCCCTTTCTTCCTCCCCTAGAAAAATAAACCATAACCGATTCAAATGAACAAAAATGCGGATTGTTGCACCGATTGCGAGAACGTAAAAAAAGTTTTGGGCGAAATCCCATCTTTTAAATGTCATTCCTTTCAACATGTTCGTTCAACAGGTTCTACAAATGATGACTTGAAAGCAGATTGGAAAATTCTTCCGCCCCCGAAGCGTATTCTTCTCGCAGATCATCAACAAAACGGGCGCGGACAATTTGGTAGAAAATGGGAAAATCAACCAGGCGGCTCTTTACTCTTCTCATTTTCTTGGATTCAAGAATTAGATGATTCTTACTCGGTTCCTTGGCCATTGGTCACCGGAGTTGCGTTGCACAAAGCAATTTCGGGTGCCATTCCTAACCAAATTGAACCCTGGTTAAAATGGCCAAATGATTTGTACATTAACGAATCGAAAGTTGCGGGAGTATTAATAGAAACAACCCATTGGAACAATCACCTTTGCGCGGTGATTGGAGTCGGGGTGAATTTGAAATTCAGCGAAAATTGGCGCCCTTCCGTAGAAAAAGCGATTGATTTAGCTTCTTTAGGTAAAATTTTTAAGCCTCCCGAATTGTTAGAGGCGATTCTTCGAGCCTGGAGTGAATTGGCGGAAAGTTCTCAAAATGATACTTCATTCTCGCAAAAACTTTTCCATGAGTTTTCAAAACGTTCCAAACCATTTTGGAACAAGGTAATCCAAGTCGAGTTGGGAAACGGCGAAAAATTTATCGGGAAACCGAAAAAACTGGACGAAAAGGGCAGTTTAGTGATTATGAAAGAAAACCTCTCTCTTGAAACATTAACCAGCGTTTTTCAAATCTCCATCATTTAGAAATTTCCGGAGAAGCTAGCGAAGAAACCTCCGCTTTTTCCTGACCAATTTTGGGCGAATCAACCGAATCTTTCGATCCAGAAAGAGCAAGTTCGGAAGCTTCACCTGCGGCTTTCAAGGCTTGCCCCTGTTCGTTAGAGAGCTGAGGCGAGGGCGGTTTAACCTCGGAAGATGAAACCAACGTAAAATTCGATAACGTCCTTCGCAAATCTTCCGAGACCATCGATAATTGTTTCGTTATCTTAATCAAATCAAGGGCGTTTTCTTTTTGGGTTTTAAGGGAGTTCAGGACTTGATCAACCTCACTTGTCGTGGCCTTTGTCGCAAGCGACAAGTTCTCAATTGCGGAGCTAATCTCCTCGATGTTTTTGCTCTGTTCGGCGCTCGAATTACTTATATCTTGTACCTTAACATTGACGCTCTCCGAAGCCAACCCTATTTCGTCTAACAAAGACCCAGCTTGATTCACAATTGAAACACCATCTGCCACTCGCTCTTTTCCCTGCTTCATTTCATCGACCGCCTTATTTGTTTTGTGCTGAATTTCACTTATCAATGCGCCAATTTCCTCCGCGGCCTTTGCGCTTTGTTCTGCAAGTTTTTTTACGTTTTCGGCGACAACTACAAACCCTCTTCCTTGTTCTCCGGCCCTGGCCGCCTCAATGGCCGCATTCAAAGCCAGCAAATTTGTTTGACGAGAAATTGCGGTGATTGTTAAAACTATTTTCCCGATCCTTCTTGATTGAGACTTTAATTCTTCTAAAACTCGAGAAGAATCTCCTACCGCTCTTTCAATACTTTTCATTGTATTTGAAGCTTCTCGAACTGATTCCATACCTTGCGAAGCTTTTTTTCGGTTTTGAAGCGATTCTTCAAAGGCATGGTTCGAGCGTTTAGCAATCAATTGGGCGGTCGCGGAAATTTCCTCAATTGCGGCTGCGGTTTTTTCCAGGGTGGTAGCCGATAATTTGGAGGATTTTGTAATTCTTTGAGTGTTTCCTAATATATCTTGAATCGAGTTGTTTTCAAAAGTCGTTGCCGCGGAAATTTGATTTGACATCAAAAAAAGTCTATTGACCACATCCAGCAACTGAAGAAGCAATTTCTGAATGTAGGAAATAAACTTGTTAAATTTCTCGGAAACCTCGGCAATCTCATCCCTGCCAAAAATCAGCAACCTTTGAGTAAGATCGCCACGACCTCTGGATATTTCCTCTAGCCCCCTGGAAACTTCTTGAATTGAAATCACGACACTTCGGATCACCATCATCGTAATTCCGGTTATTACAAATAAACCGAATATAATCAGAAACATTGAAAATTCTTGGGCCTTGTCAAGCGGTGTCAGCATCCCTTTAGTGTTTACAACCGAAAGGAGAACCCAAGTTGTGCCGACTACCGGCGTTGAAGAAATGAAGAAATGCGAAAAATTTCCTTCTAAAAATGTTTGAAACTGACTCCTTTTTGCTATGTTTCCCGCGAATTCCCTTAAATCAACTTCTCCCGTACCTTGATCGGTGTTCGAAAGATAAATGTTCCGTTGCGGGTCCAGGACAACTTCATATTGCTTGCTGG